>JAITPL010000051.1 GCA_031289445.1 Tannerella sp. | reverse complement strand
CGGAAGAAATCGGCATAACTCGAAAGTCGCCAATAAGCAATCGGATTCCATTGCAGACTGAGATATATACCCTCCTCGTTCCGCACGCCCGCACTCTGCGCGAAAGCGTTGCCGTAGAGCGACTGATAGCGGCGACCGTAGTTGCGATAGAGCACCAGCGTCTTGAAGGAGGTCGAGAAGCCCCATTGCAGTCCGTTGACAGTCGCAAAGGCTCCGTTGTCGGACATGGCCGTCTCGCCGTAAAAGGATAATCGGCGGCGTTTCAGCGAGTAATCGACGGATAAGTTTGAAGAGCGCTCGCCTCTGAAATAGAACCGGTTGTAAGGGCGGGGCGTCGGGTCAACTTGCAGGCCGCCAAAAGAGGTCGTCATGCCGGTCAGACCTATCTGCAACAAAGGCGAGACGTACCGCAGGTTGCCTCCGAAAGACGTTTCGCGATATACGTTGCGTTTGCTCCAGTCGCCTTCGGTGCGATGCAGTCCGTCTTTCTTGAACGATGTTATAACGGCGGAATCCGCGATGGCGTCTTTCAGACGGTTTGAATAGAAGGCGCTAAGGTCGAAACGACCGAGAGCAACCGTCGCGGCGGCCCCCCGAAAATAGTTGTATTCGTTAGTAGAATAGTGCCTGCGGAAGCCGTTGTTTTTGCGTTCCGCCTGCGTCACGATGCTGCTTCGCGATGGCTTGAAATCGTTACTCACCACTAAGCCCTGACCGAAGGATACCTTGTAATCGCCGAGCGCCAAAGTACGCAAAATACCTGTCTCTTTGAGGATAAAGTGTACCGAATAATAGTCGTAGCCCTTATGCCGACTGTTCATAAATGCCTCGCCGGCGTCTTTCTCGCCCACAAAACCGGCCTGCACGCGGTCGTAATACGAGTAGGAGTAGCGCAGCGAGTGATAGAACGGCTCGCCCACATAGCGGCGGTTAGGATATTTCTGAAGGATGCTGTCGGTAAACTCGCCGTAGCCGCTTTTCTTTTCCAAAGTGCGGTCATAGCGCAGCAGTAACTCGTTACGTCCGTAGCGCAGAGCGTTCTGCAAGGTCAACTTGCGACTGTTGTCCACATCGCCGACATACAGGAACGGCAGTATCAACTCTATCGTCTGCATGTCGAGGAACGGTATGTTTTTCAGTTCGTATAGCGAGACAAATTTCCACTGTTTTTTTCTGTAATCAAGGATATTGAGAATTTGCATCTCCGAAAGAAAGGGGATACGGCGTAATCCTTCTACCGTTATAGTATTTATATTCAGTGGATTGGACGCCAATTCCGAGAGGTCGTCGTGCAAGGTCAGTATGTCTTCGATACTTGCGTCGCCCTCTTCGCCTTCTTCCTCAGCCTCTTCCATCAACTCCTCTATATATTCTTCCCACTTTTCAACGGTTTCGTTTTCTTCAACCTCCTGACTATATGCGTTATAACAACTTATCAACAGAGTTGTCAACAGGCTTATCAACAGTTTTGTCTTTTTCATAAGTATCTCAGAATGAATAAGATAAACCGACGCCCATACTTATGCCAAGTACCGAATGATAGAGTATTCCGATGTCGGCTTTGATTTCGCCCAGGCTATAGCCTATGCCGAGCGAAGGGCGTAACGGCGAGGTGCGGAGACCGGCGCGAATACCGAAATCGTCGAACGGCATATACTCAAAGCCGAAAGAGCCTGCAAACGGCGTCTCTTCGCAATGTTCCAGACTACCTGTTACCATCGCAACGCTTGTGATATCCCATTTGAGGCCGAACAGAAACGAATAAGCCGCAATATGCTCATTATCAATGTTTTTATCGCCTACTTGCATCGAAGGAAGATGCAGCGCCGAGAGTGCAAACGTCAGTTCGTCTGTAGCCTTGTAAGTAAGGCCTATATCGGAGGCAATGCGCCCGGAACTCTCCTCAAACAGTTCCGATTGCAGCAGGCAGTACTGCAAGGCTACTCCCAGCGCCCAACGCTCAGCCAGCTGCTTGCCGAGCGATAAGCGAAACATGCTTTCGCGGTATTCATCGTATCCAAAGGATGTTATCTCGAAGCCGACAGGGATGATGTCGTTTTTATAATAGCATCCGCCGCTGACGGTCGCCAGTTCGCTGACCGAATAACGGTTGTAGTAGTTGACGTAGAGGCGGCTGCCGGTTTGGAAAGCGAGCAAAGAAGGGTTGAAAAGCGGCGTTTCGGTAGGGCTGCCACCCAAACCGAGCGTCCGCAAATCGGGTATGCGCAGATTGTCGATAGCCCCGGCGCTCTGATTGAAAAGACACCCTACAGCAATACAAAAGCTAATAACAGCTTTGTGAATAAAGTCAAAACCCAATCGCGGTCTTATATATCGTGGTGAATTTTTCATAAAAATTGAATTTAGTGCGCAGGACTTGTCTCGTTTTGCGGTATGGTTCTTATCTTACAGCCTGCTTCTTTGCCGGAAAAAGCTACTGCGAGGAGGATTAGAGACTTGCTTTCGACCACATAGCGTTCATAATATTTCTTGTCGTTTATCTGTGTTTCGACTTCGGCCAATAGTCGCTCTAAGGGCGCTTGACGGTCATGCTTCAACTCGGCGATGACTATTGTGTCTTTCATGCGCCAGACGGCGTCTATACGTCCGATATTGGTCGGCACCTCGCTTTCTATGAGGAAACCGAGCGAATAGAGCCAAACTTGAAACAGTGAATGATAATATCGTTCATCATCATCATGCAGAATCGACGGCACATTAGCTATCATCGCTTTCAAGCTACGATTGAAACCATCCGAATCAAGTGTTTTTATCTGACGTATCATATCTATCTGAACGGAGGTCAAATCGTCCGGCGGAAGATAAGAATAAGCCTTGAACAAATGGTCAACGAAAGCATCTCTAACCTCTCCGTTTGGCGCTTCGAGAATATAGGTCGTGTGAAAATTTTCTATTCTCTTTGCCTTGATTGTCAAGTATCCTGTCTGAAAGAGCAAAGGAGTAGTCTCTAACTGTTCGGGGTCATAAGAGCCAAAAACCTTTTCGGATGCAGGTCTGGGTTTAAGGAATGACTCTACATTGTTGCGTGTCTTTAACAATTCAATCAGAAAAGTAGGAGTGGCGGTATTAAACCAATAGTTGCAAAACTCTTTCTCGTCAAAGAAACGAAGCACGCTGACCGGGTTATAAACGCTGTCCCGACCGTTCCACGAAAAGCCGTTGTAACGCTCCTGCATCACTTCCAATAAGACGTCGCGAGTAATATTCATGTACGCCGCAGTTACATCTATATAATCCGCAAAATTCATTTCCAATTCTTCCTGAGTATAGCCACAAATAGTTGAATAATTATCCGACAAGGTAATATCCTTGGGGTTATTGAGCGCCGAGAACACCGATAAGCCTGCAAATTTCGACACTCCGGTCAGAAATACCTTTTCCAGATGGTCGTCGGTAGCTTTCAGTATCTTGTAAATACTCTGCACTTTAACCCTGATACTTTTGATTATATCGCTTGATTTACCTATCGCATCCAATATCGGAGCATCGTATTCGTCCACAAGTACGACAACTTTTTTACCGGTTTTGCGATGCAACTCAACTATCAGTTCTCTCAAACAATCGGCAGTATATTCAGATAGCAATTCGATATTATTATCACGTGCATATATCTTGATCTGTGTTCCCAGACTGCGCTCTATCTCTTCCGGTGTTTCACGAACGATTGAAATCCAGTCAATCCTGATAACCGGATGCTGCCGCGTCCAATCCCATTTATCGTAGATATACAGTCCCTCGAAAAGGTCTTTGCGACCGTTGTAGAGTTCTTGTAACGTACTTATTAACAGCGATTTTCCGAAACGGCGCGGACGCGACAGGAAATATATCTTGCCGGTAGTGGCTATCCGGTAAATATGCTCTGTCTTGTCGATATAGAGGAAGTTTCGACTGCGCAGGTCCTCAAATGACTGTACTCCTATTGGTAAATCTTTCATAAGCTTTTGAGTTTGATTTCAGCTACAAAGGTAAGAAATAAATCTTGAAACGATTTTTTTTTGCCAAAAAAATTGCATAATTAAAAAATTAGCAGTACCTTTGCACCCGATTTTGAGGTGAAAAGTAAGACTCGCTAGCTCAGTCGGTAGAGCACATCCCTTTTAAGGATGGGGCCCTGGGTTCGAATCCCAGGCAAATCACTTGATTAAAAGGCTGTTTCTGCAAAAGCATTTTTTTTTAGTAACCGTAATCTGTGGACAGTATA
>JAITPL010000015.1 GCA_031289445.1 Tannerella sp. | reverse complement strand
CTGAGCTGGATGGATCCGCAGATAAGTTCGCTGGCGCCGGTGCTCAAGTCGCCGTGGCTGATGTTTCACGTGGCCATACTGATGGCTGCGTATGGCTTCTTCGGGATAAGTTTCCTGATAGGACTGACCAACCTGATACTGATGAGCCTTACCCCCCGGAAACGGATGTCAACAGTCATCCATTCAATCCGCGAACTGAGCACGGTAAACGAAATATCCCTGCTCGTCGGAACGCTACTGATAGCTGTCGGCATATTTATGGGCGCAGTCTGGGCGAACGAGTCCTGGGGACGCTACTGGGGATGGGATCCGAAGGAGACATGGGCCTTGATTACCCTTGTAGTATATGTAGCGGTTACCCACCTGCATCTTGTCGCGAAGTGGTACAGTCTATGGCTGTTCAACCTCTGTTCGGTAATAGCCTTTGCGTCGGTGCTGATGACCTACTTCGGCGTGAATTACTTCCTTAGCGGGATGCACTCCTACGGACAGAACGACGCATTGCAGGATATATTTATTTATCTGTATGCAGCCGTGGCGATAGTAACGCTGCTGGCAGTAACCGCAAGGAAAAAATCAACGGTTTAACTGCATTTGCGGCAGTCGGACGTCAGTCGTTGCGAGTCGCATATTCGTCATTGCGAGGCACGAAGTAATCTACACAAGACTTTGCCATATCTTTCTATTAATATCGTCCTTAGAGATACAAGATACTTCGTACCTCACAATTACGGCGACATAGAATTAATTCGGTGAATCCACTACAGAGAAAAAGGAGAGACATGTTTTTCTATTGATATGAATCCCCTAACAAGGATGATACGATGTCATTGCGTGTTGCAACGCTCAAAAAATTTTATTTTTGGTGTCGCATTGACGAAGTCAGGAGGAACAATCTTCAACCTTGCATTCTTTGCATCTTTGCAATCTCTTTCAAGCATTTTGTGATCTTTTGTCGTACCTCTGCAAGTTTTTTCGATTCTCCTCGACTTCGGCAAGACTTGGAGCAACCCTCCTTTTTTTCTTGAAATATTTTTCGTTACCTTTTATGTATTCTATTTGTTCACTGTTCACTATTCACTATTCGTTATTCACCATTCGGCGATAACTAACTTTACGCCTGCGCTCTCGATGATATTGACCATCAAATCAGGAATGTCCGAATCGGTTACTATGATGTCCACCTGCTCTAAACAGCAAATGCGCCCGAAGCCGCGCTTGCCGAACTTCGACGAGTCCGACAATATGATGGTTTTCAATGATGCGTCAATCATCCGCTTGTTTAGATGCGCCTCATCAATGTTTGAGTTGGTAATGCCATAATCCGAATTGATGCCATCAACGCCAAGAAATACCTTCGAGCAACTGACGTCTTCAAAGAAACACAAAGTGTAGTCGCCGATGACCGAAAACGAGTTCTTGCGAATACTGCCGCCGAGCTGTATAATATTAGTGTTGAGCAACTCGTTGAGCAATACCGACACCTTGAACTATAGTAAGATGGTCTCTCGGTTTGATTTCTTCGGCAAGGGCAAAACAGTAGAGTCTGCCCCGATGATTATGGAATCATGCGGCTCTATCAGGTCGTATGCGGCTCTGGCTATCTTGCGCTTTTCTATCGTCTTCATCTTCTCTTTCTCCGTCAGATTGAGGTCGATGGTATGCGGATTTACAACGCTCGCGCTGCCGTGCGTCCTGAACATAAGCTTCTTTTCTTCAAGAAACTTCAAATCATTGCGGATAGTAGCTGTCGTTACGTTCAACGTAGTCGCCACGTCGGCCACTTTCACGAAACCGTCTTGCCGCAGAGAATCAAGTATGAACTTATGTCGTTCTGCAATACTTATCATAGCTTTTTTATTGAGGATACAAAAGCAAATAAAAATAATTATATACAAATTTTTACGTATTGTTTTTATTTCGAGCACGAAAATTTGTTTTATTCTTTCTTTTGCCGTACTTTTGCAGCCTGAAAGAAAAATATATGGAAAATAATCAAAAAATCGAAAAGTCAGCCGCCTTCAAAAGCTGGCAGATCCGTACTATCGTCGTAACAATGATAGGTTATGCGCTGTTCTACTTTGTGCGCAAAAATTTCAGTATGGCAATGCCCGGTATCGAAGCCGACCTGGGCATATCTAAAACCAGTCTGGGACTGTTCCTTACACTCAACGGACTGGTTTACGGTCTGTCGCGCTTCGTCAACGGTTTCTTCGCCGACCGTCTCAACGCACGCTTCTATATGGCTACCGGCTTGCTGCTCTGCGCCGTTGCCAATTTCGCCTTCGGCTTCGGCGAAGATATCTCGTCGTGGATTACGGGCCAACCCTCCGGCTCGAATTTCACTAATACTCTCATCCTCTTTATGGGAGTATTGTGGGTAATTAACGGCTTGTTGCAAGGCTCCGGTTTCCCGCCATGCGCCCGCCTGCTCACCCACTGGATACCGCCGCAGGAACTCGCCACCAAAATGTCGATTTGGAATACTTCACACTCCATCGGCGCCGGTTTGGTCGTTATCCTTTGCGGTTATATCATGGGTAATTTGGGCGTCGGAGATGCGCATGTGGGAGCTTGGAAATGGTGCTTCCGGATACCGGCCGGCATATCTTTCGCCGGCGCAATAGCGCTCTTTTTCTTCCTGCGCGACACGCCCTCAAGTGTAGGTCTGCCCGAACTCACCGAAACTAAACCCAAAGAGACACAATCGGTAGAGACAAAAGCCTTTCTGCGTCGCAAAGTGTTCGGTAACCCGCTGATATGGATTCTCGGCCTAGCCAATTTCTTCGTTTATGTGGTGCGTTTCTTTGTGCTCGACTGGGGCCCTACGCTACTCAAACAGTCCAAACACGTCAGCATGGAAAACGCCGGTTGGTTATTGGCGCTCTTCGAGATAGCCGGTATTGTCGGAATGTTGGTCGCAGGGTGGGCTACCGACCGCTACCTCAAAGGTCGGGCACATCGTACCTGCGTCTTTTGTATGCTGGGTACAATACTCTTTGTGTTGATATTCTGGCAATTGCCCTCCGATGCCCCGCTGTGGGTGCTCTTCGCCACACTGTGCGCTACCGGTTTTTGTATCTACGGCCCGCAAGCGCTGATAGGTATAGCTGCCGCAAATCAGGCAACAAACAAAGCTGCTGCTACGGCTAATGGGTTGACCGGCCTCTTCGGTTACGCCAGCACTGCCGTTTCGGGTCTCGGTTTCGGCTATGTAGTTCAACATTATGGATGGGATAACGCTTATATCGCAATTATCATATCGGCTGTCGTCGGCATGGGCGTCTTTCTACTGATGTGGAACGCAAAAGCAGACGGATACGGGGGGAAGGGAGTATGGCAAAAGACATAAAAAAAATCAAGCATTTTGCGTTGGATATGGACGGAACGATATATAAAGGCGGAACGCTGTTCCCTTTTACCGTCCCTTTCCTTAACCGCCTTATACAGAAAGGAATAAGCTATTCATTCCTGACTAATAATCCTTCACGCAGCACCGACGACTATCTCAGGCATCTCGCCGAAATGGGTATCCCTGCCAAGCGTGAAGAGATGTACTCGTCCGCGCAGGCTACGATTGATTACATACACATCAATCACCCTGATGTAAAGCGACTTTTCCTGCTCGGCACTCCAAGCATGATAGCCGAGTTCGAGGCTGCCGGTTTCATCTCGGTCTCCGATAGCCCCGACGACCGACCGGATATGTTGGTTGTAGGCTTTGACATGTCCCTGACGTATAGCCGTCTTTGCCGTGCTGCATGGTGGGCTTCGCAAGGTCTGCCGTATATCGCTACCAATCCCGACTTCGTCTGTCCGACCGACAAGCCGGTTGTTCTGGTTGATTGCGGCTCTATCTGTGCATGTATTGAAAGAGCTGTCAACCGCAAGCCCGATGTAGTTATTGGCAAGCCCGACCCCCGCATGTTGGAGGGTATCCTCAAGCGTTATAATCTGCGTCCCGACGAAGTGGCTATGGTTGGCGACCGTATCTATACCGATATGAAACTTGCACGTAATGCAGGCGCTTTTGGCGTCCTTGTGCTTTCGGGCGAAGCTACCCTCGAAGACGTCGCTGCTGCTGTCGAAAAACCTGACCTCGTCCTTGATAATATCGAGAAACTCGGCAAGCTAATATGACAAAAAAAAATCCCGGGACTCACGTCCGGGGATTTTCAGTAATGAATAATGAATAACGTTTAGCATTATGCTCTAGCAACCCGGCGAACCGGGGTACCGCATAGAAGCTCATAATTTACCACGCCGTTTCAGACGTATGACCGATCATCCTATCAGCGTTAGCGGAACTTTTTTCCACCGGACGCAACCGACTCTCAGCCCTATTTGACTTAGATGTTGAAGGGGGTTTTTGCTAAACAGGGTTATTCTTCTTCATCTAATTCGGTGCAAAGGTACAGAGTTTTTTTTTATCTACCAAATTTTTCTGCAACTTTTTTTCAAAAAAAAACATCTACCCTCATTAATACAGGGTTTTGAGGTGGTATAATTTTGTGATTTTTATTTTTCACCGTTTTGCAGTTGCTTGACAGTTTCTTCGAGACCCTTTTTCAGGTCATATTCGGGCGTAAAACCGAGTATTTCACGAAGCGGTACGACGTCGCATACCCAGTTGCGTTGCCGTATAATCCTGTATTTATCAGTGTTTAGCGTAGGAGCCTTGTGGGTGATGCGCCCTGCAAGTTCCGAAAAAATACAGGCTAAATAACTTATACACAACGGGATACGCACGCTAATCAGAAAACGTTTGCCTACGACGTCTTTTATCATCTTCGCAAAGCCGCTATCGGTATGCACATCGCCGTCTGCCACAAAGAAAGCGCGTCCGTTAGCCTCCTCTTTTTCGAGCGCCGTCAGGGCAACAGCCACGAGGTCGCGTACATAAATAAAAGTCAGCCGTTGCGGCCTCATGCCCGCCTTGAAGTCGAAACCGCTCATCACGCTCTTTATCTCTACAAGGTAGTCCTTCTCGCCGGGGCCATAAACGCCCGTAGGTCGCAGTATGACGTATGGAAAATGCTTCTGCGAACGGACAACCTGCTCGGCCATTTGTTTGCTCCGGCCATAGCGCGAATCGGGACGCTGCGGGTCGCTCTCGCTAATAGGCTCGTCGCTGTGTTCGCGAACAGGGCCGTAACTGCTCAGACTGCTCATCAGCACAAACTTCTCAGGCTTACAGCCGACTGCCGCCAAGGCTTCCGTCAGAGTGGCTGTGTATTGATGGTTGACCTTGTCAAAATCGCTGACCTTCAGCGTCTTGGTAAGACCGGCATTATGTATCACATAGTGCCATGGCCCGACTGTGGAGGCAATCTCTCGCAGTTGTGCGGTCAGGGCTTGGCTGTCGGCATATTGCAAGTCGATAAGTTTAACCCCTTTGCCCTGCAATCCTCTAAGCGAACTGCTGCTGCGCACGCCTGCCCACACTTCGTAGCCTCTTCGGAGGGCTTCGTCCACAAGATAGCCTCCTATAAAGCCGCTTGCGCCTGTAATCAAGATACGTTTCATATATTTTGTTTTAAAATTTTGAATCAATCAGTACATTATCCCAAACATCCAGAGCGGGATTTTGTTTGCATAGCCGGTTTCGATATCATCGAGGGCGAGATACGAATCGGGTAAGCCCGCTATCTGCTTGGCGGTCTTGTTCTTGCCGCCTACCTCGAACGAATACTTGCCGTTGACAATGAAATCGGTCTGCTTCGACGATGTTACACTTTCTTGAACGCTCAACTGATTGTAAAAAAACGTCTCTCGCAAGTTGCCTTTTTCGGGCGGCACATTCAATGCAAAAGCGTAGCATAGGTTTGTGTTACCCAAAAATATCTTTTCGGGTTTGGTCAGTTTGCGCAAAATCTTAGTCTCGTCTTCTAAGGTATTGACTATCTGCGCTTTCTCCAAATAGTGCAGATATTGAAGCAAACTGTTGCGACTGATGCCAATCTGATTACTCAGTTCGGTGACGTTGGGGGTGAACGGCACAAGAGTGGAAATGATGTAGAGCAGACGCTTGATTTTCTCAATAGAGTAGTAGTTAATATTCTCAATAACAGGCAAATCCGTCTCCAAGACAACGTTTACCGTCTGCCTCAGTTTGTTCGGATAAACGCTTATGCCCTCCTTGAAATAGGGGAAGAAGCCATACCGCAGATAGTTGTTGAAATGTGAGAGTATATGCGTTTTCTGAGTAATATCCTGTGCTATCTCGACATGGTTATCCAAAAGATCCGTCAGACTGATTTTGCCGATTTCCATCACCTTACTCAGTTCGAGATATTCTCTGAATGACAACCCGTGAAGGGTATATTGCACAACGCGACGGCTCAAATCGGCATCTCCCCTGTAAATCTCCAGTATCGACGAGCCGGTAAATACTATTTTAAGGCTCGGAAAACTATCGTACAGGTTTTTTATTTCCTGAGACCAGTTCTTGTATTTGTGAACTTCGTCGAGAAACAACACCTTTCCGCCATTGATGACAAACTGCTCTCCAAGCGAATAAAGCGTATTGCCTGAAAACCAGATATGGTCCATGCTCGCATACAGCACGTGACGAGGCGCTTTCCCATACTTTGCCTTGATAGTCTGTAGCAGCATGGTTGTCTTGCCGCTGCCACGAGCGCCAAGAATGCAGATCAGCCGGTGATTCCAGTCTATATCATCGAACAAATATCGTTTGAAGATAGAGTCTGCATTTTTAAGTTGATGATAAAAAGAAGTATATAAACTTTCCATATATATGTTGATTAGAAAGTGCAAAGATACGAAATTGTTTTTTATAAACAACAAAATCCGACAAAAATCGTTCATCGCAGACAACAAAAATCGCAAAAATCGTTCATTGCAGACAACAAAAATCGTTCATCATAGACAACAAAATTCAATACAAATTGTTCATTGCAGACAACGAAATCAGGCGAAAATTGTTCATCGCAGACAACAAAATTCGACGAAATTGTTCATCGCAAACAACAAAAATCGCAAAAATTGTTCATTGCAAACAACAAAATTCGCACAAATTGTTCATTGCAAACAACAAATATCAATCTATTCTCAGATGCTGTTTAGCGAGATGCTGCACGGCATCGCTGTTGTGCGAAACGAGTAAGATAGCTGTCTCGCTATTGATACGTTCAAGCAATGAATACAGTTGCGCCTCGAAATACTTGTCGATATACGTGTTAGGCTCGTCGAGTACCAACAACTTGGGGCTTGACACGATAGCGCGAGCCAGCAGTGCACGCTGAAACTGTCCGCCCGACAATTCGCCGATAGCGCGTGAAGCAAACCGTTCAAGTCCCATCTGCGCAATCATCTCGTTGATGCGTTTCTTCTGCGCCTCGCTAAAGCCTTTCAGCAACGGCTTTTCGCCCGCCAAACCGGATGCCACAACATCATAGACGGAGATGGGAAACTGTCGGTCAATAGGATTCATCTGAGGCAGGTAACCCATCTTCAGCGACTTCACCCGACGTCCCTCATCGAAGAAACGCAACTCTCCCGAAGAAGGCTGCATCAAGCCGAGTATGACTTTCATCAGTGTTGTCTTGCCGCCTCCGTTCGGACCGGTAACGACCATAAAATCCTGCTCATGAATGTCGAGTGAAACATCCTTCAATACAACCTTCGTATCGTACGAAGCGCTGATATTACGTATCTCAATCAAGTTTTTCATCTCCGGCTAATGCTTTTGCGATTCGTATCATTTGCTTATCCCATTGATAATCAAGAGTATTGATTACCACTATTCGCGCTCCGATTGCGGCGGCTACCTGTTCGGCATGTTTGCGGTCGAACTCTATCTGCACGAAGACAACCCGCACCCTGTCTGAGAGCGCTTTATCTATCAGCCGCTTCATCGTTGCAGGCGAAGGCTCTTTGCCGTCCGCTTCGATGCTAATCTGCGTCAATCCGAACTCGTCGGCAAAATAAGTAAGTGCAGGGTGGTAGATGACAAAACTTCTGCACGACAGCGTATCAAGCGTCCGGTGCAGTTGATTTTCGAGCGTTTGCAGCTCATCAGTAAAACGTTTGCAGCGCGACAGATAAACATCCTCTTCGTCGGGATTCATAACCGAAAGCGTCTTGCAGATATTGGAGGCGATGACTCGTGCACCGGCAAACGAAGTCCAGATATGCGGGTCGTGATGCGCATGGTCGTCGGTATGATGCTCATCTTCCTTAATAACATGCAAACTCATTCCAACCGACACATCCCCGACCGTGATATTCGGGTTATTTGCTTGTATTGATGCGGCTATTGAGTGTTCAACAGGCAGGCTGTTGAAATGCAGGAAAGCGCGACCTTTGCCGATACGCGCCGTCTCGCGGGGCGAGGGGTCGTAAGTTTCGGGACTTTGACCGGCAGGCACAACAGCGAAAAACTTGTAATCATCGGCGGCAATCTTCTCGGCAAAATAGCGTAGAGGCTCGACCGTTACAGCTATTTCGCGAGAGGTAGAGGCTTCTTTTGCTCCTCCTCCGCATCCTCCGCAAAGCAGAGCCAATAACCCGACCGCCACGCCCTTATTCAGCCATTTACGACCGAGAAAATGCACCGGATAAAAAACGGCCAGAAAACCGATCGAAACTACAGTGATGAACACAATGATGACGTCCGTCCATTCGACCTCGCAAGGGTAGGCGTCAACCACAAAAGTACCCGCCGTAGCGCCCAGCGAGATAAGTCCGAATCGCTGTTGCAGGAAGCAAAGCGCCAGACCAATCACTACTCCCGCCATAGCTCCGAAAAGCGAAATCATCCATCCCTCAAAAAGAAATATCCTGTTTATCAGACGATTATCTGCTCCCATGCTACGCAGTTTGCTGACGTCATCTTCCTTTTCTATCATCAGAATAGCCAGAGAGCCAAGCAGATTGAACAGCGCAAGCACCAGAATGAAACAAAGCATCAGGAACGAGACCCATTTCTCAATCTGCACCATCTTAAACGACGCCTCCTGCTGCTCGTAGCGGTCTTTGACTGCAAAATCATCACCCAAAATGCTGATAATATTATTTTTAACCCTCATTACGTCAGCTCCCTCGACAAGTTTCAGTTCGAGCGCCGAGACCTCCGTTTCGTAGTCCGACATCTGCCGCAACATATTAATCGAAACGAGCATAAAACCCTCATCATAAACAGGTTGGTTGATATGATAAACGCCGCCGACTAATGCGTATTCCACTTGAGACGTCGCCGACGGATTAGCAATGTTGACAGCCTCATTGCGTTTAGGCATGTATATCTCCATAGGATGCGCAAAAGCGGCATTAATACCGAGAGATGAGGCTAAACCGATACCGAGAACGGCATAGTTGGTATCGCCGTCTTTCAGTTTGAATGTTCCGTCGATGATGACCGTATCTATCTGCACCAGAGCGCTAAACGACGAATCGACGCCTTTCAGAATCGAAATCTCCTGCCTGCTTCCATAAGCTACAAGCGCATTCTCCTGCAATGTGCCGCAGCAGAGGCTTACCTCCGGCAGGCGGCGTACTTCATCGAAAACAGCCTTTGTAGGGTCGAACACCTTGCCTTCGACGGCAGTGATTTTCAGTTGAGGGTCAAAGACACTGAACAGCGTAGTAGTCAGTTCCTTGAAGCCATTGAAAACCGAAAGCGTACAAATCATGGCAACGGTAGCAACCACCACTCCGCACATCGATACCAAGGAGACGATATTGATGGCGTTATGCGATTTTTTCGCAAACAGATACCTGCGGGCAATGTAAAAAGGTAAGTTCAAGTATTGGCTTTTTGCAACAGTTTATCAATATTGGCGACGTAATCGAGCGAGTCATCAATTAAAAAGGCCAGTTCGGGGATGCGCCGCAACTGTGTACGTACAATCTGACCCAAATCATATCGCAATGTCTTCTTGTTCTTCTCGATGGATGCGAGTATCTCCGCTCCCCTTTCCGAAGGGAAGATGCTCAGATACGCCTTTGCAAGGCTGAGGTCGGGGCTTACGCGAACGGCGCTGACCGACACCAGAGTCCCGTGCATCAAGGCTGTCTGGCGTCGAAACAACTCACTTAACTCTTTCTGTAGCAGGCGCTCTATCTTTACTAATCGTGTTCCTTCCATATTTTTAATCTTTTCTTTAAATGTTTTTGGCGTTTGCCTGAATATTATTCGGCAAAAGTACATGAAAATATTGAGATTTACAAGCGCGAGGAATGAAAAAGTTTTTTTTATAGAGAAAATCGCTGAAAAACCCGATTGAAGTCTCTATTAATATGTACTTCCTACCTGTCCGCGTGTTGAGACGTTGCGCTCCGTCTCTACGTGATGATTTCGCGGGGACTCATGCCGCCGTCGGGGAGGCGGGTGAAGGCGCGGATAACAGGCTCGGATGCGGCAAGCGAAACGATGATATAGACAATATCGGGATCGTTGGCAAGGCGTATGTCTTCGTCTGAGGGGCGGGCAGGCGAGGAGGGATGACTGTGATAGTTGGCGATGATTTTCTGCCCGCTGCGACGCGCTTCTTTCAAGACGGTGAACTGCTCCTGAGGGTCGAATGAGAAATGCTCCGGGCTATGGTCGATATTAGTCAGCGGGTACTGTTGATGCACGATGTCGCCGACGCCGGTCAACAGTCCGCAGGCCTCGTTGGGCAGTTCGTTCCGCGCCTGCCGGATGATACCGTCAATAATCTCTTGAGGTATTTGTAGAGACGTCAAATTTATATCATTCATGTTACTTCTTTTTGAGTTCGCATACCGCCTGCTCCGATTCTATCAACTCGGTAATAGTAGGATGTTCGCCGCAGACAGGGCATTTATGGTTGTGGCGGACGTTGACGGTGCGGAATTGCATCGTTTTGGCGTTGAATGTCAGCAGTCGATTAGTCAGCAGCTCGCCTACGCCGGTTAGGTATTTGAGAGCCTCGGCGGCTTGGATGGTGCCCAACATACCTGCAATAGCGCCCAACACGCCGGCCTGCGAGCAGGTGGGGACAGCGTTAGGCGGCGGCGGTGCATTGAACACACAGCGATAGCAGGCTGTTCCCGGCAGGTGAGTGATGGTCTGGCCATCGAAGCGCAATATGCCGCCATGCGAGAACGGTTTGCCCGCAAAGACGCAGGCGTCGTTGATAAGAAACTTGACCGGAAAATTATCCGTACCGTCGATGATAAAATCGTAGTCGCGGATGATTTCGAGGGCGTTATCGGAACTGAAAAGCGTGTGATAGGTAATCACATTTACTTCGGGATTGATCAGGTCTATCTTCTCTTTAGCCGATTCAACCTTGGGTTTGCCTACGTCGGGAGTGAAATGGATGACCTGACGCTGGAGGTTGCTGAGGTCAACCACATCGCCGTCAATAATGCCAATCGTACCTACACCGGCGGCGGCCAGATAAAGCAGTATGGGAGCGCCAAGTCCGCCTGCGCCAATGACCAGCACGCGCCCCTGACTGATTTTTTCCTGTCCTTCGACGCCTATATCCTGTAGCAGGATATGCCGGCTATAACGTTCGATTTGTTCGGGCGTGAAATCCATCATATCGCCCCTCCTCCCATAAAATACAG
>JAITPL010000179.1 GCA_031289445.1 Tannerella sp. | reverse complement strand
GTGTTCATGCAGGCGCCACAGCGTATGCACTTCAAGGAGTTGACATATTTGGAGTTGGCCAGGCGCCGGGAACGTCCATTATCGACTATCACTATATACATGGCGCCGCCGTCGGGCTTGGGTTTCCTGTAATGAGATGTGTAGGTAGTAATGGCCTGACCTGTGGCATTACGCGCCAGAAGACGAGTAAAAATACCTAAATCGGTCTGTGTGGGGATGATTTTTTCGAGACCCATACAATGAATCTGTACAGGCGCCGAATGTACTCCCATGTCGGCATTGCCTTCGTTTGTGCAGACGACAACGCTGCCTGTCTCGGCTACCGCAAAATTAACTCCTGTCAAAGCAATATCGGCTTGAAGAAATTTTTCTCTCAGATGCTTGCGGGCGGCATGGGTAAGATAAGTTGGATCGGATACGCCCGACAGGGTACCGAGTTTTTCATGAAAGGTCTCGCCAATCTCTTCCTTTTTAAGGTGGATGGCGGGCAGTACAATATGGCTCGGAGCTTCGCCGCGAAATTGTATAATGCGTTCGCCGAGGTCGGTGTCAACTACTTCAACTCCCTGCGCAAGAAGAAAATGATTCAGACCGCATTCTTCAGTAAGCATGGACTTGCTTTTGACTATATTCTTGGCCTTGTGTTGGCGGATAATATGAAGGATGATATGGTTGAACTCGTCGGCGTCGCTTGCCCAAAGGACGGTAGCGCCGTTTTTAACCGCCTCTGTCTCAAAACGTTCGAGATAGACGTCGAGATTGGACAGGACATCGTTTTTGATTTGAGATGCACGTTCCCGCAGTTTCTCCCATTCGGGAACAGCTCCGGCGGCATTATCCCGCTTCTTGCGGACTATCCAGAGCGTTTGGTCGTGCCAGTTAACACGTTCTTCATCAGCGAGATAGCGTCGAGCTTTTTTAGAGTGTTGTAACATGGTTATTCCTTTGATTTACAAGTTATTGCTGTTTAATATTTCGGCGATATGAATGACCTTCAGGGGGAGGTTACGGCGGCGGATAATGCCTTCGAGGTGCATAAGGCAGGACATATCTACGGCGGTGATATATTCGGCGCCGTTGCGTTGGTGGTCGGCAATACGGTCGCGCCCCATCTTCACGGAGATATCAGGCTCGAACAGGGAGAATGTACCGCCGAAACCGCAACACTCATCAGTTCTGTCAAGTTCAACAATAGCCAAACCCTGGGCGCCGGACAGGAGGCGGCGCACTTTGGAGTAACGGCTCTCAATCAGCTCGGACGCCGAAGCCAACTTCAATCCGCGCAATCCGTGGCAACTTTGATGGATGCCAACCTTGTGAGGGAAGTGGATTTTGAGATTCTCGACCTGCAAAATATCCGTCAGGAACTCGCACAGTTCGAAGGTATGAGAGCGAACATGCTCTACTTCGGGCGTCTGTTCAAGGACGTCGTAGTGATTTCGCACGTGGTAGGCGCAACTGCCCGAAGGCGTAACGATATAGTCAAACTCTTTGAAAGTCTCGACGAAATGCCGGTATGTAGCAATAGCATCCTTCTCGGCGCCGCTGTTGGCTAAAGGTTGTCCGCAGCAAGTCTGTTGCATGGGATATGCCACGTCCTGCCCAAGTTTAAGGAGCAGTTCGAGCGTCGCCACACCTGCATGTGGATAGAGTGTGTCGATATAACAGGGTATGAACAAACCGATGCGATATTTTGCCATATAATTATTTTTTCTTACCTTTGCGGGCAGTTTTTATACCTTTAATTATAACAAATCTATGAAAGAGATTTATCTATTATTGACAGGCATTTGCCTGATGTTTATGTCATCGCACGAGGCCAGTGCAGCCGACGTTCCCAATGCCAAGAAGCTCATCGGCAAGTGGGAAGTATCCATTCCCGATGCGCCTTACGATTACCGCAGCTTTGTGGTCGATATCAAGACCAAAAACGGTGAGTATCTGGCAGATATCAAGAGCGCCAACGTTGACCTCAAGGACCGGAAGCTTACCGAGAAGAACGGTAAACTGTCGGGCGTTATTTACATTGATGGCGAGAGTGTTACCGTTACCATCTGGGAAGAAAAAAACATCGTCAAAGGCACTGCAAGTACAACGCAAGGAGTACTTGATTGTAGCTTCAAAAAACCGACCCCGCCTAAAGCGAAAAAATAATTATCTATTCCGGCTTGTAGTATTGCAAGTGGTCGGGGCTAATTCTTGATATAAAATCCAGATGCTTAGCGACTTCCGATTCTACAAAGCGGATATAGATTTCTGCCGAACGGCGGTAGGCAGCATCGGCGTCGGCGTCCCGCAAGAGCAGGTAGCCCATGACGCAGCAGGCGGCGGATTCGACTAATCGACGGGCAACGAAGTCGAGATATTCACCGTCTTTAGGCTCTATTGCCAGCGCGACCATCTTCTCGTAGGCGTCAGTCATCGCTGTGAGGCTTTGCTTGAGGTCGCCGAGTTCGGGTTTGTATTCTATAGCTTCGTAGCCTCGCAGCTGGCTGAGATAAGTACCTGTGGTTACGTGGCGGATAGCGGCCACGACTTGTAACTGCGAAGTACCTTCGTAGATGTTCGTTATGCGGGCGTCACGATATAGGCGTTCGCACTTGTAATCCTTCATAAAGCCCGAGCCGCCATGTATCTGAATAGCGTCGTAGGTGTTCTGATTCGCGTATTCGGTACCGAGCAACTTGCCGAGAGGCGTGTAGGCGTCGGCTAACTTCGAGTACTGTTTCTGTTCCTTGCGTTCTTCGGGCGTCAGTTTGCGTTCGCGCGAAATATCATCAAAAGCCTTGTATATATCGACAAAGCGGCATGTTTCATAGAGTAGCGTGCGCGAAGCGTCGGTACGTGCGCGAAGCATCGCAACCATCTCATAGACAGCGGGGAAGTTGATGATAGCCTTACCGAACTGTTGACGCTCCAAGGCATATTTGTAGCCCTCGCGATATGCGGCTTCACACAAGCCGACGGCCTGAGCGGTGATACCCAGGCGGGCGCTGTTCATCAACGCCATCACATATTTTATCAGTCCGAAGCGGCGTTCACCGCAGAGTTCCGCTTTAGCGTTACGATAGACAAGTTCGCATGTAGGCGAGCCTTTTATACCCATTTTGTTTTCTATGCGGCGCACGGTAACGCCTCCGTTGCGTTTGTCGTAGATAAACATCGAGAGGCCGCGACCGTCCTTGGTGCCTTCCTCCGAGCGGGCAAGAACGAGGTGAATATCCGAATCGCCGTTAGTGATAAAGCGTTTGACGCCATTCAGCCGCCAGCAATTTTCGGCCTCGTCGAAGGTGGCTTTGAGCATGACCGACTGCAAGTCGCTGCCGGCATCCGGCTCGGTGAGGTCCATCGACATCGTTTCGCCTGCACAAACGCGCGGTATATAACGTTGGAACTGATCTTCGTTACCAAACTCATAGAGCGTTTCGGCGCAGTCCTGCAAGCCCCAGAGATTCTCGAAACCCGCATCGGCGCGTGATACTATATCTGCGGCCATCATATAAGGCACGATGGGGAAGTTAAGCCCTCCGAAGCGGCGCGGCATGGCTATACCCATCAGACCGGCTTTTTGCACTGCATCAAGGTTTTCGATAGTGCCCGAGGCGTAGGTTACATGTCCGTCGGCAAGAGTCGGCCCTTCGTGGTCAACACTTTCGGAATTAGGCTCTATGATGTCGCCGCTTATCTCGCCTACAATTTCGAGGACACGCTCGTAGTTGTCCATAGCGTCTTCGAAATCGACAGGCGCATAGTCGTAGGTATCCTTGTCGCGAAAATCGCGCTCTTTCAACTCGACAATTCTGCGCATCAGGGGATGGCGCAGATGCAGTCGCAATGATGGTGTATCTGTATAAAAATTCGGCATGATTATTTGCTGTTTTTCTTGTAATATTTAATCATTTTGGGAATCACTTCTTCTATCGCGCCGTTGATGACATAGTCGGCGATAGAGTTGATAGGTGCAGCGGGGTCGCTGTTGATGGATATGATTATGGAGCTGTCCTGCATTCCGGCGATATGCTGTATCTGTCCCGATATGCCGCAAGCGATGTATATCTTTGGGCGGACGGTGATGCCGGTCTGTCCAATCTGTCGGTCGTGGTCGCAGAAACCCGCGTCAACGGCCGCTCTGGAAGCTCCTACTTCGCCGTTGATGACCTTGGCGAGGTCGAAGAGCAGTTTGAAGTTCTCGCGAGAGCCAACGCCGTAGCCGCCCGAAACGATGATAGGCGAGCCTTTCAGGTTATGCTTGGCTTTCTGGATGTTGCGACTGATGACTTTGAGCACGAAATCCGTGTCGGTAACGTACTTGCCGACTTCGTGGCGCACAACCTCGCCCTTGTATTCAGGGTCAAGAATCTCTTTCTTCATCACGCCTTCGCGGACTGTTGCCATCTGAGGGCGATTGTCGGGATTGATAATCGTGGCGACGATGTTGCCGCCAAACGCCGGTCGTATCTGATAGAGCAGGTTATCGTAGGTTACGCCTGCCTTTTTGTCTTCATGCGCTCCTATCTCAAGGGAAGTGCAGTCGGCTGTCAATCCGCTTTTCAACGCCGACGATACACGCGGTCCGAGGTCGCGCCCAATGACGGTTGCTCCCATCAAGCATATCTGCGGTTGCTCCTGTTTGAAGAGGTTGACCAGAATAGACGTGTGAGGCAGGGAGGTATAGGGATAAAGGCGCACATCGTCGAAGACGTGCAGTTTGTCCACGCCATACGGCAATACCTGCTTCTCAATGCCTGCAAGGCTGCTGCCTGCAACGACGGCTTCGAGGCTGCAACCCAAGCGGTTAGATAGGGAGCGGCCTTTCGTCAACAGTTCGAGGCTCACGTCGGCTATCGTTCCATCTTCTATCTCGCAATATACAAATAAATTGTTCATTTCTTATTGTTTATGTTATTATGTATCAGCCAATTGCATGACTTGATAGCAGTTCGACAATCAATTCTTCCACGTCCTTGTCGGAGCTTGTTATCGTCTTGCTTTCCTTTGCCTGAAAGACGATATTCTGTATGGCCTTGACCTTGGTAGGCGAGCCTGACAAGCCGCATTGCTTCACGTCGCCATTGACGTCGGCAACACTCCATTCCTTTATATTAAGGTAGGGATATTTCCCGTAGCGTTCGGCGTATGGAAGCGTCCGGCCTTCCTTTGTCAGTTCGGCTTTTTCCTGTGCACCCAACGCGCGTTTGTACTTCTGAATCAGTCGGGCGTTGCGCGGACGGCACGAGGCGGCCGAGCCGTTGACGGTTATCACTATCGGCAGCCGGCCTTCGACTATCTCGACGCCGCCGGTGATGCTGCGTTTGACGGTTATGCGACCGTCCTTTATCTCAAGGATTTCTTCCGCGTATGTTACCTGCGTCAGTCCTAATTTCTCGGCTACTTGAGGCCCTACCTGTGCGGTGTCGCCGTCTATAGCCTGACGACCGCCGATAATCACGTCGAAGTCGCCAATCTTCCTGATCGCCATCGAGAGGGCGTAGGATGTAGCCAGAGTGTCGGCGCCGGCAAAGGCGCGGTCGGTAAGCAAATAACCGTCGTCGGCGCCGCGAAACAACCCTTCGCGAATGATTTCGGCCGCACGTCCCGGACCCATCGTCAGTATGGTAACGGTAGAGCCGGGATGCTTTTCTTTGAGGCGCAAAGCCTGTTCAAGAGCGTTCAGGTCCTCCGGGTTGAAAATAGCCGGAAGAGCAGCGCGGTTGACCGTCCCATCCTCTTTCATAGCATCCTTTCCCACATTGCGGGTGTCGGGTACTTGCTTGGCTAATACAATAATTTTCAATGACATCTATAATAAGTTTATAGTTAATAATTCCTTTTTTGGATAATTATACCTTCATTTTTAGGCCGCAAAAGTAATCATTTTAGCCCATTCAATTCAAAAACTGCACATATTTTTTAATTTTGTGCAAAAAATATCGGGCGCACACAAAGCCATCCGGGGCACACAAAATCATCCGGCGAACACACGTAGATTCGCCCCTACAATGGGAAATGCACCTTAATGATTTGCATCCGGTCGATGCTGTCGTCCTTCAGAAATGTTTCTATGTGGCGTTTCTTCTTCTCTTCGAGTATTTCGCTGATACGGATGAGAATGCCTGTCTCTTCGACTTCGCCAAACTCGTGATTGATAGCTGTTCCGAAAGTGCGCATATTGGGCGAAAGGCTCATATAGGCGCTGATTAACGGAGGTACGTTGATGCCAAGTTTGCGCACTTCCGTGTTTAAGACCTTATAGTTATCCTTGATGGTGTCGTGGCAGAAAAGAGCCTTCAACAACTCCTCGTCGGTTTTAATCTCAATCTTATGAATCGGGGTTACAAGATTCTCATTATCAGGGAAATGATGGCGCATGAAGTAGAGTATCAGGTCGCGGGCAAAAGGGTCGTAATCGCTATACATGGTAACTTTGCCGTAGAAGTACTTCAAGGACGGGTCGATGACCGGCAGAGCGCCCAGACCGTCCCACAAATTGTCGAGAATAAAGATACCTTTGGTACGTCCGAGAGTGGCCTGATAATCAAGCGATACGAATGAGCGCCCCAACTCCACCGTATAGGGCAGATAGTTGCGGAGAAAGTTGTCCGAGAAGTTGAAGAGGTGAGATGTAGCGAGGATGGGCTTGCCATGTTCGTCAAAACGGACATCCGAGCCGCACAGAAAGCGGTAACCGCCAAGTATCTCCTCGTCTTCGGGACTCCACACAATCAGTTGACGGTAAGCGCCTTCCATCGTGTCGAACTCGTCTATATCGCTTGACAGACCTGTACCGCCACCGTAGTAGCGGAAAGCTATCTCGCGCAACCTCCCTATTTCCCGCATCACATGAGGCGAGTCGTGAGCCGTTACAATATAAATTTGATTATCAGATTTATTCGTACATCTCAACATCTTGTCGGGCGTCAGCTCCGGCAGTATCAGTTTTTTATCTATCGGGTCGATAATATTTTGCATCATAGTCTATTTCTTACCAAGTTCATAAACAGTCGTTCTCATCTTTGAAGCCCATTCGACGTGTTGTCCGCCCGAAGCGAAAAGCTCGTACGAAACAGGCTTACCGATGATTATTTCAAATGTTTTATCCTTTAATTTGAACAATTCGTGGGGCAAAAGTAACATTTCTAAATTAATTTTCATCCTAACGAGCTTGCGAAAGTTAGCCAGACCGTAAAAAAAAGACGAATTACTACCCCCAAAATAGATGGGTACAACGTCTCTTTGATGCTTTACAGCCTTTTGCACAAAAGACTTCTTCCATTCAAGGTCGCGTATCAGGCCGCCCTGCCGACGCGAACACAGTCCGGCAGGAAAGGTAAGTATCTGATTATCCGAGCTGTAAGCCTCTTCGGTAATCATAGCCGTTTCGCGACTTTGCAAGCCGTGCTTGTTGACCGGAAGAAAGATGGAACGCAGGTTTGGGATATGCAGCAAAAGGTCGTTTACGAAACATTTGACCTGTCCCCCGAAATGACGGCCGAGCAGATAGGACAGGCAAATGCCGTCGAAGCCGCCGAGAGGGTGGTTGGATACAAAAATATATCTTCGACCGTCGGCAGCGGGCAAGTCGTTTTCGACAATTAGCTTGACACGGAAATAATCTTCAACCAGGGCCTGCATGAAATCGACCCCCTGCAACTCGCTATATCGGGTAAGAATATCGTTTATTTCATCCTGATGAATCAACCGCGTGAGGTAATTGACTGCAAATGAGGGTATTCTGTCGGCTTTGCCCTTTAATTTCGAGCGCAACAGTTCGCGAACATTTATCAGTTTCGTTTCCATAAAATACACTCACATGTTATTCGTAAGAAACGTCTATATCCCAGTCCCAAACGTCATAGTAGAGGTTGCCTCCGCGCCATTCAAGCTCGCCCCGCTGAAAATCTACATTGTCGCTGCGAGGATACAGTTTTGCGGGAAAGAAATCGGAAGCATGATTATTGTTGACTATCAAGCGGTAAGCATCAATGCCGTTTGAATAAAACAGACGCACATCCGTGTCCGTGTCGGCGTCGGCAAAAGTATTGACGCCAAACGACTGGTCGAGGGGTATCCAACCAATGCCTTCGATATAGTATTCACACCAGTCATGAAGATTGACAGAGCCGGGATGCAGCATAAAGCCGCTCTGCCAGCGGGTAGGGATGCCGTTATAGCGGGCAAGGGTCATAAAGACAAGCGTAACCTGACCGCAGTCGCCATGTCCGTTCTCTATCACATAAGCGGGTATGTTGTCGATAGTGCTGTACTCGCGAGCGCCAGCCCAGGGGAAAGCCACATCAGCCCACTCGAATATCTTCCTTGCTTTCTGATAGTTATTGGTTTCGTCGCCGACAATACGCTTCGAGATAGCCTTGATTGAATCGGAGAAGAGGATATGCGGAGGACGCTCGGCCGTAAATTGACTATATGCGTCGCTACTAAGATTATAAGATAGCAAGGGTTTGTTTTTTAAGTTATGCCATTCGGCGGAAGTGCGAAAGGAAAACTCGTACTCCCAAACGGTCGGCTGCCCATTATGGGCTACTTTCTCGACGTACAGGCTGCTATGGGCATATTGCGACGGCGAGATGATGTAGTTGGAATCGTTGACCGAGAGCAGGCGAACATCCGTCTGTCGGCTATGGTCATTGCGCGGGAAAGGCAACCAGCAACGCACTGTTTCGCCATCGGGAACGGCGTCGGCTGCAAGCGTCAGTTTGAACTTGATGCGGAAACCTTTTTGCGTCGTTCGGCTCTTGTTCGTGCTTGTCAGATAGCTAACGACCTCAGGCAAATGCTTTTTCAGCGTACTGCCGCTATCACCCGAAACATCACCCTGCACCTCGGCTTTACGTGCAATAGCGGCAGCGTCGAGGCGAAAAAGATTGGGCGCAGCGCGTTCGAAATACCATTTCTGCCCGTCTATTATCTTGTATTCAAGAGCTTTCGACGCCTCCCAACGATTCAGACTGTCGTCGTTAACATCAGGATAGTACTTGCGGATATAAGTCAGCACATCATCCTTGCTCTTGTTGAAATCTATCGCTATACGGCGCATCTTCTCCTTGCGCCGGTTGAGCAGATAAATAGAATCGGCCGACAGTTCATTTCGAGCTATATAATAGTCGATGAGCTGCTTAGCCTCGGTAAAATTGCCTGCTGTCTCGGCTTCGTCAATCTGAGCCGGACTAATCGGCGCGTCAGCAACTGAACTCGCGTTCTGCCGACATCCTGTAGCCACTAACATGACTGCAACACACAAAGTAAATAAGTTGTATTTCAACATTTTATTGAATTTAAATTGAAGTAAAATTGTCTCTTTATTGTCTCTTTATTGAAGTAAAACTGCCTCTTGAATGAATCAAAAATTGTCTCTTGAATGTCTCAAAATTGTCAATTATCAATTATCAATTGTCAATTGCTTTTTATTCCTATTCCCGGCAGGTCATTGAGCGTCAGTTTGCCGTCGATGACTTTTGTGCCGCTAAATATATCATTACTGATAAGCAAGTTACCGTCGAGGTCTGCAAAATCGACTGCTGGCGACAGTTGGGAAGCTGCCGATATGGCGCAGGAGGTCTCGGTCATGCAACCTATCATCACCTTCATGTTAGTAGCGCGGGCTACGGTAAGAATCTTCCATGCCTCGCGCATACCGGTACACTTCATCAACTTGATATTCACGCCGGTATATATTCCGCGCAGTTTCAATACATCGGTCAGGCGCTGAAAAGATTCGTCGGCAAAAACCGGCAAGGGGCTACGCTCAGTAATCCAGGCATTGTCGTCAGGGCGATACTTCGACATGGGTTGCTCTATCATCACAATGCCACGCTCTTTCAGCCAGTATATCATATCAAGCGCCTGATTGCGGTCGGTCCATCCCTGATTGGCGTCGATAGCGATAGGTTTGTCGGTAACGGTACGGATAGCCTCGATTATCTCCTTGTCGTTATCGCGTCCCAGCTTGACTTTCAGAATATTATACAGATGGGCAGCCTCTTTGGTCTTTTCGATGACTACTTCGCGGGTATCAATACCGATTGTGAAAGTAGTGGAGGGCGCTTTGCTCTTGTCCAAGCCCCAGATTTTGTGCCAGGGCTGACCGATAATCTTGCCTACAAGGTCGTGCAAGGCAATATCTATGGAAGCTTTGGCGGCAGTGTTGTTGTCGGCTATCCTGTCTATGTAGGTCAATATCTCGTCCATCTGGAAAGGCTCGGTAAAAGGCGTAAGGTCAACTTTCTTCAAGAAATCCATGACCGAGCCTTGCGATTCGCCGAGGTAAGGCGGCAATGACGCTTCGCCGTAGCCTGTGACGCCGTCATACTCTATCTCCGTCAGCACAACAGGAGTGGTAGTGCGCGACGAGTTGGCTATAGTGAACACGTGGCGCAACTGCAGATCGTATGGACGATACGACAGTTTCAGTTTGCCCTTGCCAGCCGCCTGTTTACGAGCGGGCGGGACGGATTGCGCCGGCTGTGCATGAATGTATGCCGGAGCCGCCATCGACACTCCCGCCAAGGTTGCCAGCGCTGTCTTACCAATAAATTTTCTTCTCGAATAATTCATAATCATATCTATTTTTGTTCTTTATATAAAGGATTGTTCCATAACTCCCATATCCCCAAGGTATTGACTGCCCCGATAATACGGGTGGCGCGAATCAGTTCGCTCGTGTTGTGCGCGTCATAATCGGGCGCTTCGGGATTCAAACTGCTGATGTGCACATATCCTGCCGCGTGTATAAACCGCTGGTCGCCCATATATATGGCCACGTGGCGCACACGTTCCGAACGGCCTTCCTGAGCCGCTTTGCCGAAGAAAAGCAGGTCGCCCGCCTGCAACGAGTCGTAGCCCTGACTGATATCAATAGGAATGCCTGTCTTGGCTTGCTGTGAGGCGTCGCGACGCAGAATCAATCCGTGCATCAACATCACCGTCTTGACAAATCCGCTGCAATCCATCGCCTTTGTCGATGTGCCTCCCCAAGTATAAGGTATCCCGTTGAGTGTCCGAGCCTTGCCGATGATATTATCACCGGTCAGTTGGATTGACTTGAGCCATTCGTCAAATAAGGCGCTTTGGCTCTTCTTCACGAAGGCGTTGCGTCCGTCGGGATAGGTAGCCCGATACCATCCCCCGCTCTCGCCTTCCAGTTTGAGCATGTTGCCGAAGACAAGGTCCGATATGTGCTGGCTGTTATCGTCGGCAGCCTCGAAGGCGAAACCGTACTCGGATGTGAATATAACTTTTGGCGCTGCAGTCCACTGATTGAAGGCTTCTTTGGTCATGCGTACAACGGCGCTCCGTTCCATCCACGCGAGGTAGCCCTCGGCTGTTCTGACACGCAGCCAACCGGCTTCCTGCTGTAATTGCACAGGCGCTCCCAACAACTGCTGAGTAGCCATCTCAGCCGCATAGTCGGCCGATACGCGCAAGTCGGCAACCGATATGTTTACTACGCCGTAAGTCATATCGCCAAGCGCTTGTGCGGGCAGGAGAGTGATGCTGTCGCCAACATCCGGGTCCTCGACGCAAAGGCAACCCATCAGCGCCGCCTTAGCCTCCGGAAGTGTGGTAAAGCCGGTCGCTACCGGTTTGCCGTCAACGTTCAGGATTCTGACCTCAAATACTTCGTCGCGACTGTCGGGCGAATACTGCCGACGGATACTGTCAACCGTCTGTTTCATGACGAGAGCAGTATCTTTCGCGGTCTCATTCCGACAGGCCGTAACGCATATCGAAAGAGCTAAAAACAAAGCACAATAATTGATCTTCATAAATATTTTCATGCGTTTACAAGATGCAAAAATAACAAATTTAATGGAAAACGACAAATTATTTGCTACTTTTGCATCACGATTTTTGATTTATAGCTTCTGATTTCCGGTTTGGGCGACCGCAAGGATCGCCCCTACTTTTGATTTCTAACTTCTAATTTCTAACTTCTACCTTTATTATGAATAAGATACTTGTAACTTACAACATGTTTCGAGAGGGGTTTGCCGAACTTGAAAGCCTCTACGACGTTACTTTTCCCGACGACGGTAAGGATTTTACCTACGAGGAGGTCATGGCTGTGATTGAGGATTATGATGCTCTGTGCCCGATGTTCAACTTCCCGGTCAACAGGGAATTGCTCGAACGCGGAACCAAACTTCGCATAATAGCCAACTATGCCGTCGGATACGACAATATAGACCTGGGCTACGCTGCGTCGAAAGGTCTGACCGTTGCCAATACGCCCGCACCTACTACCGACCCTACGGCTAATCTGGCTCTCGCCTTGCTGCTCGATACCGCCCGGCGTGTAGCGGAGTGTGACCGCAAACTGCGTTCTCATGAAGCACGTGTCGGCGTGCACGAAAACTTCGGTCTGCCTGTTACCGGCGCCACGCTCGGCATCATCGGCATGGGACGCATCGGCAAAGCGCTCTGCAAACGCGCACGAGCCTGCGGTATGGATGTTATCTATCACAATCGCCGACAACTTGACCTTAACGAAGAGACAAAACTCGGCGCTACATACGTGTCGCCGGACGAACTGCTCGCACAGTCCGACTTTGTCTCGCTTAACGCGCCTCTGACGCCTGAGACCCGGCATATTATCGGCGTCGAACAACTGCGCCGCATGAAGCCGACGGCTATACTGATAAATACTTCACGGGGTCAGCTTATCGACGAGAAAGCGCTGATTGAGGCATTAAAAGAAGGTGTGATTCATGGCGCGGGACTGGATATGTTTGAGTTCGGCGACTATCCGTCGGACGAACTGCTGACTATGGATAACGTCGTCCTCACGCCTCATCTCGGTACGCAGACGGCTTTTTCGCGCATCGCGATGGCCAAAGCGGTCGGCAACAACGTCATCGGCTTCTTCGAGAACGACAGACCGGTTTCGGTTGTAAGGTAACGGACTGGTCAATTGATAAT
>JAITPL010000140.1 GCA_031289445.1 Tannerella sp. | reverse complement strand
TCGCTGTTAAAATCAATCAAGTAAATATACTTTTGCTCGAAGAACGGCCGGATGTCGTCGGCGTAATACTCGAAGAACGGACTAAGGTTATAGGCGGAAACAAGCGCATTCCAGTGGAGATGCCGCCAGTTGCCATGTTCTGATATGCGTATGTCGCGGGTCAAACACTTGGGCGCTGCTGACTTCTCGACAGGCACGGTTAAGACTTGCAGTCCGTTAGCGCCCGCTATATGACAACGGTTGCGGTAGGTCTGCTTGGGATAGTTCTCATATATCTCAATGTTGACGGAACTACATGCGGCAAGCTTCGTATAATACTGAATCGGAGCAAAATAAGCGGTTGAAAGTAACATGAAATAAAGTTAGAAATCCGATGCAATTAAATTCAATTAAAATTAGAACTCTGTTTTTCTGTGAGAAGAGGCCAAAAGCGCGTAGGGAGGTTGTGGCGGTGGAGACGCGGATTGATACGCTCCTTGATGGTCATAGCCTTGAAATATCCGCGCCAAAGATTTTGAAATAGCTTCTCGTCGGCAGCCATAAGCGATTCGTCTAATTTGCCGCTCAAAAGGTGGTCGCCACCGGCGAAGGTAATCTCTTTTGTCACGTGCAAATCGTAGTAATAACCGTAGCGGCGGCGAAGGTCGTACAACACCCATTGCTGGTCGGCAAAGCGGTCGGTGAAATGGTCTATGGTCAGCGGCAAAGCATTATAGACCGGTCGGATTGGGGCGAAGAAAATATCGTCGGCTGCTTTCTGAAAACGCACGAACTGCTTTATATACAGCGCTTCGTGCGCTACTTTATGAGCTATTTTCTGCACTTCGAGAATATCGTCGTCGCCAAAGTTATATGAGATTTTTTTGTCGGTATTGAAGGCTTTGCAGATGTAACGAAACAGCAATTCGTCGCTGCCTTCGAGTTCCGACAGCCATACGTACGACAGCATATTGCAGATATTACTCTCAAGTTTATCCTGCAAGCCTTTCCACACACGCTGCGAGCGCACTCCGTCGGTAACGGCCGTATGACTGTAATCCGTAAACAGCGGCGCAAATGCACCCTCCGGAAGTAAGCGTTCGGGGAAAAGTTTCAAGTCGTAAGCATCGAAAACGGCGCTCAACAATCCCTCAAAAGTCTTGTCGTAAAAGAAGACAGTCATGTGAAATTCAAACTTAGTTGCGTATCGTGTATCAATTTTTTCTTGCGAGGCTCGGTCAGTACGCGGCGCACATATTCGGGCGTAACCTCGTTGACGGTATGTGCAGGCAACTCGCGACAAGTAATAAAATATTGCGCTTTTTTCATCACAATACCTATTTTGCGAAGTTGTTCGCCTGTGAGCCTGCCGAAACGTCGCGCCGCGATTATCAGTTTGGCCGACTTGACGCCTATCCCTGGCACCCGCAGAATCATTTGATAATCGGCAGTATTGACGTCTATCGGAAAACACTCCGGATGCTTCAGCGCATACGCTAATTTGGGGTCTATTTCGAGGTCGAGATTAGGGCTGCGGTCGTCAACGATTTCGTCGGCGCGAAACTCATAGAAGCGCATCAGCCAATCGGCCTGATAGAGGCGGTTTTCGCGAACTAACGGCGCTTGTTGCAAGGCCGGAAGCCGTTTGTCGTAAGCATTAACAGGTATAAAACCCGAATAATAGACGCGCTTCATACTCGGACGGCGATACAGCGCCGACGAGATGTCGAGTATCGTCTTGTCGCTTTCGGGCGTTGCGCCCACAATAATCTGAGTGCTTTGACCGGCAGGTACGAAGCGGGGCGCATGACGCAACTTGCGACGATCTTCTATGCTCTGCAACATGCCTTGCTGTATAAAGCGCATCGGGGTGAAGACGCTCTGAAAATCCTTTTCGGGAGCGAGAAGTTTGAGATTCTGTTCGTTAGGTATTTCAAGGTTGACGCTCATGCGGTCGGCATAGAGGCCGCCCTCGTTGACCAGCTCGCGGCTACATCCGGGAATACTTTTCAGATGAATATAGCCGTTGAAACGGTGAACGGTACGCAAGTCCTTGACTACGCGCACCATACGCTCCATAGTATAGTCGGGATTGCGCACCACGCCGGAACTGAGAAACAGCCCTTCTATATAATTGCGGCGATAGAACTCAACAGTCAGTTCGACGAGTTCGCTAACGGCAAGTGTAGCACGCTGACGGTCATTGCTTCTGCGGTTGATGCAGTAGGCGCAATCATAGATACAGTTGTTTGTCAGCATGATTTTGAGCAGCGAGATGCAACGGCCGTCTTCGGTAAAACTGTGGCAGATACCCATTCCTCCGACCGTGTTGCCGAGACCGCCGGACTTATTGCCCCTTACCGTTCCGCTCGAAGCGCACGACACGTCATACTTGGCCGACTCCGCCAAAATTTTCAGTTTCTCTATTATCGCCTCGTTCATAGCTATCTCATTTGATTATTTTCCAGCAATGTGCAGGATTGCGACTAAACCAGCAAAACCATATATTGCCGATGATATAGTCTTTAGGGATAAGGCCTAAATGCCGCGAGTCGATACCGACGGTTTCATCTTCCGACAATATCCAGTAATAATCACGTTTGAAATGGAACGAATGGTATTCGCGGCCATTGATAAAGAGTTTGTCTCCGCGTATCTCTACAGCCTTTCCGCCCTCGCTGATTAAGGCTTCCTTGCAGGAAATAAGCGAGGTGGAATTGATAACCATGCCGGAGCCTTTGCGGGGGATTGCGAAACTGTAAGTCGTGTCCCGGCT
>JAITPL010000201.1 GCA_031289445.1 Tannerella sp. | reverse complement strand
AGAGCCATATCGACGACACCATGAAGATGACGGAAAGAAACTTCAGCAGCAGGATTTTCAAGCCGAATATCCCCACAAAAGGCGACAGTACAATCGGATATAAAGATCCGTGATGCCCGTGATAGGCGAACGATTTGAAGAAATTCTTTGCTGCAATGATGTAGTCGCAGTCGTCGCCGCTGAGGCTGACTTTCACGTCGAACAGGAAGATGGACATCAGGAAACCTGTAATCATTGAAATGATAAGGAACGGCCTTTTACGGCGCTCGAAAAAATCGCTTGCTTTTTCGAACAATCCCTTGGGTTCATTCCTTTTTTTTGTTTGTTTTTTTGAAATAGCTTGTTGTTTCATAATTGACTTATTTATATGCTTTAATAAAAAGTGAACCGGCAATTTCTTTTATCAAGGGAACTCTCTCGAAGAAAAGACCGATAGACGATACTGCATTTATCAGTTTTGAAGGAACAGCCGGATGCAGGAAATCAAACGGTTTAATCTCTATCCGCTTAAAGTTGTTTACCTTCAGCAAATAGGATAGCTGCCGGCGAAAAAAGGCTGTTTCATCGGGAGAATCACCTAATTTCCGTTTCAGATACGGAATATTTTTTTGCAGGGCAATCTGCGGATTCATCATATTAGGCTCTGTAAAGGCGATTGTTCCGTCGGGTTTAAGCACTCTGTATATTTCCGACATTGCTTTTTTGATGTCCAGGTGATGCAGAACGGAACTGCCTACAATATAGTCGAAACTATTGTCGGGAAAGCTCATCCGGTAGGCATTTTCTTCACAGAAGGAAACTCTTGGGCTGATGATTTCTGCTTTCGCCACATTCAACAACTCCGGAGAAATATCTATGGCTGTTACTTCTGCTCCGGTTTTAACGATTTCCCTTGTGAAATATCCGGTGCCGCATCCCAACTCCAGAACAGCGCTTTGCGGTTGAATGAAGTCGGTAAGTAACTTCACCCTTCTCTGCCAGCGTTGTTTGCCTGCGGGAGATTCCCAGTTCCATATTTCGCCCGCGCCATTGGCAGCAAGAAACTTTCCGTGCTTGATTTCGTTTTCTATTCGATAATCCGTGTTCATATAAATTTGATTTTTTTCGCTGCAAAGATACACATTTTTACCAGAAGCCATCCGTGTTTGAAGCGGCTGATTTGTGTGGAGCCATACTCGCGGTCTTTGTATCTGACGATGATTTCAGTTATTTTCATGTTCAACTTTGCCGCGCCGAAGAGCAGGTCGAAATCGCCGAAGGGGTCAAAGTCGCCGAAATAGGCGCGGTTGTGCTTGATGTTTTCGTAGTCGCTTTTGAAAAGCACTTTGGTGCCGCAGAGGGTATCTTTCAGGTTTTGACCCAAAAGATAAGAGAACAGCAACCCGAAACTCTTGTTGGCAATGAGATTGAGCAGCCTCATAGCCTGTTTGTCCATCGGATAGACCAGGCGGCAGCCGTTGATTAGCTCGCCGCGGTTTTCTTTCAAGGCGTTGTAAAATTTGGGCATGTCTTCGGGCGGAGTGGTAAGGTCGGCGTCAAGGATAAAAAGGATGTCGCCGGTAGCCATTTCAAAGCCTTCGCGAACGGCGTTGCCCTTGCCTTTGCCGGTCTGTGTGGCGACTTTTATGTTTTTGTCGGGATAGGCCTCGCGGACGCGGAGCATCTCCTCGTAAGTGTTGTCGGACGAATGGCCTTCAATAAACACAAATTCCTGCGACAATCCGAATTGCGGCAGTCGCTTGACGGCATTTTCGATGTTGCCCTTTTCGTTTCTGGCGGGTACGATGACGGATACGGAATAGTCCCTGTCGGTTTGGCTTGCCAGCGGACGCGCAACAATAATATTGACGAGCGACAGGAGGCTGAACAGGGGCAGGTTTGCCAGAAAGCGGTTTAGGAGCGGAGTAACAAGCGGTATGTTAACAGGCAGGAGTACTTTCCGCTCTTTCTTGATCATCTCAAAGCCGGTCAGGTAGAGGAGGTTTTTTATGTCCTGGGTCGAGAGCCAGTTTTGATTTGGCTGTTTAGGCTTCATTCCGAGCTTTTCGGAGAGTTTAAGTATCGGCTCCCACAGATAATTATAGTTGGAGATAACGATTCGCGTCTTGGCGTGGCATACTTTCGAGAGGTTTTGGAACGCTTTGTGCACGTCCACGAGCGACATTGCAAGGTCGGAGAGGATGATATAGTCGAATGTTTCCGCGAGACGGAGTTCTTCGATGTCGTCCACCGTGAAATGAAGGTCTGGAAAGGACGCTTTCGCTATTCCAATCATTTCCGGCGAGAAATCTATTCCCGCGCCATACGATGGCTGCACGGCATTTAACAGTTCACCTGTTCCGCAACCTATTTCGAGGACGCGACTGCCCGCAGGTATGATGAACGAGAAGTATTTTTCCAGTGATTTGTTGTAGCAGCGCATCTTCTGCTTCCGGCGTTGACGTCGTGGAGCAAGGGCGTTGTAGTATTGACGAATCGTGTCCTTAGTTGTCATGTGCAAATATTTATCCTTAAAAGAAGTCCAATTTTTCGGCAAAGGTAATATTTATTTGTCAGAAACAAGCCAAAATTGGGTTGGATTTTTAGCACGCAGGGCTTGTTGCGGACACGCAGGACTTGTTGCGCTTTTGCGGAATGACACTGATTTTGCAGCTTTCCGATAAAAAATCCGTACTTTTGCACCTTGTTTAATTTATCAAGTTTATACAGTATATTCGCAATGAAGGTTTGGTTGAAACGGACAGTTATTATTTGCATCATACCGGTGTCGGTAGCGCTGGCGGCGGCGGCGCTGATACTTTTGCCTCCCGTGCAACGCTTTGCCGTGAGGAAGGTTACCGTGATTGCCTCCGAAGCTCTCGGCGTCAACATCACTGTCGAGAGTGTGCGGCTGTCACTTCCGCTCAACCTTGCGGCGCGCCATGCGACGGTTACCGGTCAAGATGGAGATACCCTTTTGTACCTCAAGCGGATGACTCTTCATGTTCGCCGCGCCCCGCTGTTTCGAGGAATCATCTCGGTTAAGGGAGCAAGCCTCGACGGTGTAGATATCGACAGTCGCGACATGATTGAAGGCCTGCGTGTCAGAGGACATGCAGATGATATCTATCTTAGCGCCGATTCGGTTGATGTTGCCAACTCGGTAGCATCACTGCGAAATATAAGGATGGCAGATGCAGAGATTGAGGTCTTTATTTGCGACGGTTCCGAAGCAGCAGAAGAAGCCCGGAGAGCTGCCGAATCATCGGAAAGCACGGAAGAAGTAGCCGGTAACGCCGCCGAGGCAGAAGATAGCGTTGCCGAAGCAGTTTCAGACTCCGCTTCTTCAGTCTTGTGGATGATTGATATTCGCAGGGCCGAGTTGGAGAATGTATCCCTGAGCTGCCATACAAACTGCGATTCGACGGTGATACGGACGACTGTTTCCGAAGCCGTCCTGACAGATGCTTTTGCAGATTTGGGACGCGGGCTTTACAGAGCGCGGAATTTGAAGGTAGAGCTTGATGAATTATACTTCGATGATGTGTTCGAGGCTCCGGTTCAGGGGCTTGATTTGGCTCATTTGCACGTTTCAGGCGCCGCTTTGGATGTCGATTCCATTCACTT
>JAITPL010000082.1 GCA_031289445.1 Tannerella sp. | reverse complement strand
TTTACTTCCTCGTTCGGATAGCCAAGCACATAAGTATCGGTCAGTTTTTTATACGATTTAATTGTCAGATAGCCGGCCTGATAAAGTATGGGAACGGGATCGCTCAATTCGACGCGATAGTCGAAAATATCTTTTGCGGAAACTCTCACATCGTCAGCTTCAAACTTGCGAACATCCAGCCGCCTCTGCTTTATCATCTTAACCAGAAAAGTAGGCGTGCCGGTCTCGAACCAGTAGTAACCGAAATGGCGTTTAAGCAGAGTGTTGAGCACGCTGTACGGATTATAAATATCGGGGCTTCGATCGGCAAAATGGTAACCGTCATAACGCTTCTTCATCTCGGCAAGAGCAGCTTCGAAAGTCATTTCGTTTTCCTTGCCCAACGTTTGAATTTCCGGTTTGAAATTTTGTATGAGTTCCTCTTCCGTGATGCCGCATATAGCCGCATAGTCCTTATTCATACTTATATCTATCAGAAAGTTCAGGTCACTGAAGATGCCTAACTTGGAGAATTTGGTCACCCCTGTAAGCATCACAAAGCGGATATTGGCGCTATTGCTTTTCAAGACGCCATAGAAGCCTTTCAGCAAATCGCGCATCGCGTCATTCAATTTCTCGTCATCCAGAGTATTGACCAGGGGTTTGTCGTACTCGTCTATCAACACTACAACTTTCTGCTTGGTTTCGGCGCCTGCACGGCGGATAAGATTCTCAAAACGCAACGCAATGGTCGTGTCATTTTCTTTTCGTCCCCAAATTTCCTCATGTATTGACAAAATGTGATTAAGCACGGCTTCGAGTTTCGATATCGAAGTATAAGATTCCTTGTTGAGGTCGATGTAGATGACCGGATATACCGTCCAGTCCTTTTCGAGGTCGGCAATGGCAAGTCCCTCGAAGAGTTCTTTTTTTCCGAGGAAATAATCGCGCAGGGTCGAGAGTAGAAGGCTCTTGCCAAAGCGTCGCGGACGACCCAGAAAGTATGGCCTTACAACCGACGCCAACTGATAAACATATTGCGTCTTGTCAACATAAATGAATTTATTGGTGCGCAATGTCTCAAAATCCTGTATGCCAAGCGGCAGTTCTCTTTGTTTTTTGTTGTCCATAAGCAATCTTATTTGATGCCACAAAGGTAATAAATATTTCCGAATAAGCTCCCACTATCCCTAAGAATTGATATGAATCTCCCAACAGAAATGGGCCTTCTAATTTTTAATTTGGGCAACCGCAAGGGATTGCCCCTACATTTCTAATTTCTAATTTCTACCTTTATTTTCATCCTTGATATTTGCGCAGTTCGATGCGGAATGTTGTGCCTTTGCCTACTTCGGAGTTTTTGACGTAAATCTTACCGCCGGGGTAGGATTCGATGATTCGTTTGACGAGCGACAAACCCAGTCCCCAGCCTCGCGCCTTGGTGGTATAACCCGGATGGAAGATGGTCTTGAAGCGCGATTTGGCTATGCCTTTGCCGGTATCTGTGATGTCGATATAGACTTTGCGGCCCTTGTCGGCGACGCGATACGTGATGCTACCCTGACCGCCCATAGCGTCAACGGCGTTCTTGGTCAGGTTTTCTATCACCCACGAAAACAACGATTCGTTCATCAAGACTAATAACGGAGCATCGTTCAGGAAACTGTTGAACTTGACTTTGGCCGAGACGCGAGTCCTCATATACTCGAAGGACGAGCGGATGAAACTGTTGATGTTTAACGGCAAAAGGTCGGGATTGGAGCCTATCTTGGAGAAACGGTCGGCTATGGTTTCGAGCCTCTTCACGTCTTTTTCCATTTCGTTGAGATAGACACCGTCAACCTTGCTTTTAAGGTATTCAATCCACGCTATCAGCGAGGATATGGGAGTGCCGAGCTGGTGAGCCGTCTCTTTCGACAAACCTACCCATATCCTGTTTTGCTCGGATTTCTTGGCGCTCATCAAAGCTAAAAACGTTATGACGATAAAGCTGAAAACTACCGCCAACTGTATGTACGGATACAGGTTTAGCTGCTTCAACACAAGCGATTCGTCATAGTAGAGGTATTGATTGTCATTTTCGAGAGGTATGGTGATGCACGAGTTGCGGTCTTGTAAATCGGCTATCTTGCGCTGTAGAAACTGCGCGGTGTCCTTGTCTTTTATCTCGAAATTCCTTTGTGACACGACGCTGTTGTCGGCGTTGCAGAGTATGACAGGTATGGAGGTGTTGCCGTGGAGTATTAACAGCATCAGATCCACGCTGGGGTCGGTTACCTCTACCGAATCGGAGAATACCCGCACGGCTTTAGCCCAGACTTCCGCCTTGTGCCGCTCCTCAGCCGCCAAACGCGAACTGAATGAATTGGATACCACGACAGTCATAATGATAATGAATGCCGCAATGAGAATAAAGACTATCGTCCAACGCTGTCTTGAATCGTAGATGCTCCTTGCCATAATGCCTTTATAACGCCAAAATCGAAAAAATATTGCATTGAGCGCGACACCCGCACTCACACAATAATGCGACACTCGCACTCACAAAAAAGTTATCCCGCACTCACACAATAAAAAGTTCGGGATTCAGTTTTACTTTAGTAACAGATCTTGAATTATGAGGATTACTTTTATTACTCCACCGGCGCTTGACGGAGAACTGCCGGCCGAAAGAACTGCCGGATGCACGCGGCTGGTTTACAATATGCCCAATATTTACGAACTGATTGTCGTTGCCGTTCTGGAGCGGTCGCATGATGTTCGGCGCAAGGATTTTGTGCTTGAGAACGAGACCCCTAAAGCGATGGAACAGTTCCTGGCCAACGACGACAGCGACTGCTATATGCTTTGGTGCGTTAACCTGTCGCTGGCTACCGACATTGAAGCTATCAACATCATCCGCAGGTATCATCCCTCGAAACGGATAATTGCCATGGGGCCGGGAGTAACTTACTACACCGATAAGCTGCTTGTGGACGAGCATGTTATTGTTGTTCGCGGCGAGCCTGAGCTGACGGTAGATGAACTTGTAGGCAAGCTGGCTCGCGAAGAGGATTTCAGCGAGACGCGAGGCCTTACTTACCTGCGCGACGGCAAGGCGTGGCATAATCCATCGCGCGAACTGCTGAAAGACCTTGACACGCTGCCTTTTCCGGCGCGTCATTTCATCGAGCAGTTCACCTTCACTAACCCCAAACTCAAAAAACATCCATATACTACCGTGCTGACCAGCCGCAACTGTCCTTTCAAGTGCATTTATTGCGTGCCGAGTTCGCTGACGTTTGCCCGCGAGATTGAATACAAGCGGGATTTCAACAGGAAACCTCCCGTATCCTGTCGCTCGGTCGGGAACGTTGTTGCAGAGTTGGATATGCTGGCGGCCAAAGGCTATCGGGCGATTGCTTTTATAGACGATAATTTCATCACTACGGCAGCGCGTTTGCGGGGGATTTGCGAAGGCGTCAAGAAGCATGGCTTCAGTTGGGGCTGTCAGGCGCGGGTGGACGCCATCAACGAAGAAAAGGCGCAGATTCTGGCGGATGCCAAGTGCGAGTTTGTGGATTTCGGGGTTGAGAGTTTCGACGACGGGATACTTAAATATGTGAAGAAAGGCATCACGCGGGAAGACATCTATCGAAGCATCAACCTGCTGAAAAAATACGGTGTTCCGGTGAAGCTGAACATACTTATAGGTACAAGTCCGCTCGAAACAAAGGAGACTGTCAAAGATACCCTGCGCCGGACCAAAGAACTTAAAGTCAGTCAGGTGATGTTTAATATCGTGGCTCCGTTTCCGGGGACGGAATTTTACGATATTGCACGCGAGAACGGCTGGATTGTGGGCGGTGACTATACTCCGACCGACGTTCAGCATCATTCAATCCTCAATTATCCCGACCTTTCGAGCAGCGAGATGGAAAAGATGCTTTTCCGCAATAACATTCGCTTCTATCTGCGCCCCTCGTTCATACTGCAAAACATTGGCCGATTCGGCTCTTTCGAGGATTTTAAAATTGCATTGAAAGCTGTTAAACGCAAATTATTTCATTGATGAAACTGTCGGTTGTTATTATAACATGGAACGCCGCTCGCTACCTCGGCGACTGCATCAACTCGGCGATAGCTGCCACCGCGCATCTCGACGCCGAAATCATTGTCGTGGATAACGGCTCAACGGACGAGACGCGCACGATGCTACGCTCTTTCAGCAAGCAGATATTTACAGTTCAGCTGGAGAAGAACTGTGGAGTGGCTTATGCGCGAAACGTCGGACTGCGTCATGCCGCAGGCGAGTATGTATGGATTCTGGATGTGGATACGGTCGTCAACCGCGAGGCTGTGGACGGCATGATGGCATATATCGAAGGCGACGAGGGCTGCGGACTTTGCGCCTGCCGCCTTCAATCGGCCGATGGAGAAACACAGGACAGTTGCCGTCGCCTGCCATATCTGAAATATAAGATTGCCAACCTGCTGGCCGGGACCAAAGCCCGCAAATTACTGTCTCAATCGCAGTTGAACAGCGTTATATGCAAGCAGTTTTACCGCGAACAGCTGCTGGAAAGCGAGCCTTTCGAGGCCGAATATCTTATCGGCGCCTGCCAGATGTTTCGCCGCGGACTGATTGACGAGGTCGGCTACCTCGACGAAAATATATTTTACGGCCCCGAAGACGCCGATTTCTGCCTGCGGATAAGCCGTAAAGGCTATCGGATTGTGTGCCTCCCCGCCTTCCAAATCATTCATCACTACAACCGGGCAACTAACAGGCGGTTTTTTTCTGCCCTTACTTTGCGTCATATCAAAGGGCTGCTCTACTTTTACATCAAAAACAGATAAGCAAATGGACAATCTTATTCTCAACCTTGTGGCAATCAATATCCCGTGGCCGGCCAACTATGGCGGGGTCATTGATATATACTGCAAAATAAAGGCCCTGCACGATGCCGGCGTCGGGATAATCCTGCATTGCTTCGAATACGAACGCCCGCACGCAAAGGAACTCGAAGAGGTCTGCATGGAAGTGCATTACTACCGCCGCCGCACCGGTCTGGCCGCTAATTTTTCACTGTTGCCCTACAATGTTTACAGCCGCAAGAATAAGAGGCTGCTGGACAATCTGGCGAGCAACGGTTATCCGATACTTTTTGAAGGTTTGCATACATGTTATTACATGAATGAAAGTCGCCTGGCAGGGCGTTTCAAGATATTTCGCGAGTGCAATATCGAGCATGAATACTATCTTGAGATAGCACGCGCCGAGAGAAATACGGTGAAGAAATGTTTTTTTTATATCGAGGCCTGGCGCTTCCGGCGTTTTCAGAAGCGTGTGGCGGCGGCCGACTTGATGATCGCCGTTTCGCAGACCGACGCCGACTATCTGAGCAAGGAGTTTCCGCAAAACAGGGTGGAATTTATTCCCTGTTTTCATGGCAACGACGGGGTAAGAGCTTCGGAAGGACAGTCGGACTTCTTGCTTTATCACGGTAAGCTCTCGGTGCAGGAGAACGAAAAGGCCGCCCTCTATCTGATTGAAAACGTGTTCGGCAGCCTGCCCGAATATGGCTGTATAATAGCGGGTATGAATCCTTCAAAAGCCTTGCTGCGTGCGGCCTCGGCGTACAGGAATATCAGGGTCGAAGCCAATCCTTCGCTCGACAGAATCAACGAGCTTGTCCGCACGGCGCAGATAAATCTGCTGGTTACATTTCAGGCTACAGGTTTGAAGTTGAAGTTACTGAACAGTCTGTTTAACGGCAGGCACGTAGCGGTCAATACGGCTATGCTTGCGGGCAGCGGCCTTGATTCGCTATGCCATATAGCCGACAGTGCGGCCGGACTGACCGCTTTATGTCGCGAGCTGATGCGCAAGCCGTTTACCTCCGACATCCTCGAAGAGCGCCTTCACCTGCTCTTCCCCACCTATTCCGACGAGTATCAGGCAGCAAGACTAATCAATATGATAAGATGTGGCAGGAAGGGGTAACGTGGGCAATAGGCGTTGTCGCAGTCGCCGTTATAGCATACAGGGTGATTCGTTTATTAAAGCGGCCGCCGACAAATCCGTGCGACAACTGCGAGGGATGCGAGTTGAAGGAACTGACAAGAGGGAAAAGACAATCGACCGTCCGGCGAGTCCACAAGTGAACGGCGTTGAAGGAACGGCAAGACAATCGACCGTCCGGCGGCTCCGTAAGTGAACGGCGTTGAAGGAACAGATAACAGGGCAAGGGGATGAAAAAGGGGATGAAAAAGTAAAAAAAAATTACGATTATGCTTTATAATTCAAAAATTAGTATTACCTTTGCAGCCGCAAAACGAGTTCGGGGTGTAGCGCAGTCCGGTTAGCGCACCTGCTTTGGGAGCAGGGGGTCGTGGGTTCGAATCCCGCTACCCCGACGAACTGAAAAT
>JAITPL010000199.1 GCA_031289445.1 Tannerella sp. | reverse complement strand
TGAATCAATATTTTAATAAGATTGAATCTTAATAATCAAGAAAATATTATAACATTCAAGATTCATACAAAAAGAATGAAAAAATCGGGTAGCTCAAAGTGGGCTATCCGATTTTTTTCTTATTGCAAAATACCCCTGTTCAGCGTAAGGTGCAATGATTGTGTTAGCTGTTCGGCATAGTCTCCAGACTATGTCGTGTTAAAAGCAGGCCTCCGGCTTGCCTGTAATATCCCAATCACGATCTCTTTTCGTTTATCTTCTTTAATGTAGTTGATATGTTACTGAAAACTCTCAATAAAGCCCACATGGTCAAAGTACCCATCAAAAGCCCTATTGTTTTAATTAGGCCATAAATACTCAAAACCTTACTGCCGTATTGTTCTACAAAAACAATTGTAAAACAACACACTAATGTACCAATGATGCCTACTATCAAAATAATAGTAGCAATGACATTAAGAGTATTTTCAGCAGACAAATTCAATTGGTTTTCGTCATCTTCGTCATCTTCGTCATCTTCGTCATCTTCGTATTCGCTCATATATAGCTCTAATTTTTTTATTTATTCCATACTCTTGGCGCGGGGGTTTTGGGGAGTGGCTTGCGGGTTTTAACATCTTTGAGGATTTCCTCTATAGCGCGGTCTAACTGCTGGTCTTCGCCGTTCCACTCGCGGACGGGGTCGTTTTCTATATGAATGTCGGGAGCAACGCCATAGTTCTCAACCATCCATTCGCCGTTCATGTCATAACTCGTAAAGAAAGGTACACGCAGGTCGGTGCCGTCGATAAAGGGCAACGAGCCGCTGATGCCTATGATGCCACCCCAAGTGCGTGTGCCTATCAGTTTGCCGAGGCCGAGCGCGCGGAAACCCCATGGGAAGAGGTCGCCGTCGGAAGCCGAGTATTTGTTGATAAGACATACTTTGGGGCCTACCTGTACGGCGTCGGGGACAGTACCGTTGTGCGAAGAGCCGCGAGACATTGTCATGCGGTAAGGCTCGCGGGCAAGGCGTTCGAGAATCATCGGCGAAACGTTGCCGCCACCGTTGGCGCGGTCGTCGATAATCAGCCCTTCCTTGTCTAACTGCGGATAGAAATAGCGGGCGAACTCGTTCAGTCCTTCGGCGCTCATGTCGGGGATATAAATATAGCCGACTTTGCCGTTGGAAGCCTTGTCAACCTTTTCGATATTGGTTTTGACCCATTGATAATGAATGAGCGAGTGCTCTTCCTCGAGAGGACGGATAATGACCTTGCGGGCGTCTTTGAGTGAAGCGGTTGAGTTGAGCGACAGTTCGGTAGCCACGCCGGCCTTGCCCACAAGCAGAGAATAGAGGTCGCGGACGCTGTTAGTCGGTATGCCGTCGATAGCGACGACGAAATCACCCTTCCTGGCATTTATTCCCGGCTCTGTAAGCGGCGAGCGCAGAGAAGCGCTCCAGGTCTCGCCCGGATATATCTTTTCGATGCGGAAGAATCCGCTCTTGTCGCGCGATATTTGTGCGCCCAGCAGACCTGTTTTGATACGTTCCGCACGGTCCAGCTCGCCGGGTGTGATATATGCGTGGCCGCATTTCAATTCGCTTATCATCTCGCCGATGACATAGTTGAGGTCAAGGCGGTTTTTGACGTAAGGAAGCAGGACGGCGTACTTCTTCTTCATCGCTTTCCAGTCCACGCCGTGCATGTTTTCGAGATAGAAGCCGTCGCGGAAAGCACGCCATGCCTCGTCGAAAATCTGCGCCCATTCCTGCGAATAATCTGTTTGTATCTTCATGTCGGCAAAGCTGACCGCCTTGTCGAGATTGGCCTTGCCCGAAGGAATGTCGGTAACATAAATCTGCCTTCCCTTGAAGAAACCGGCTTTCTTGCTACCCGGCTCAACCCACATCCGCGCACCTTCGGCTACAGTCTCTTCCTTCTTTTTGTCGAGGTCGTAGAGCATCGCAGAGCCGCCGCTTGAGTAATATATTTTCTTGCCGTCGGAGTAGAAACCGCCGAAATAACTGCCGCTGACCGGCACTCGCAAGATACGCTCCGCGAGTCCTTCGGTATCAATGGCTATATCTTTCTTCTTTTCGTCCTTGCTCTTGTCGTCTTCAACCTTGACTGCGGGTTTGTCGTCTTTCGTCTTGCCTTCTTCAACCTTGACTGCGGGCTTTTCGGATTTTTCGGATTTCTCGGCCTTCGTTGCGCCATCATCCTTTTGCAGGAAAGGCGAAGGCGTATCTTTCTTCAACAGAGCGAGATAAAGCCCGTTGCCGGAATTATAGACATGATTCCACTCCTTGGAGCCATAAGTAGGATTAAAGTCGCGCGATGAAGTAAATATCAGATACTTGCCATCGGTACTGAATACCGGCGAACTCGAATTGTACCAGCGGTCGGTTACTGGATACTCCTTTTTGTCGGCCAGATTATAGATGTAAACGATTGAAAATTCGTTGTTTGCCTCGCGGGTATAGGCCAGCCATTTACTGTCCGGCGAGAAGGCCGTTCCACGCGGCGCTCCGAGCGGATCCTCTATTATGACGGTCTTGTGTTTGGTAGCCGCATTGAGCAGCACGAGGCGGTTTTTGCGGTCGGTATAGATGACATATTCGCTGTTCGGACTCCAGTCGATTGAGCGGATATAAGTGTCGCTGTTTTTTGTCAGCGCTACGGCCTCGCCACCTTCGGCGGGTTGCAGATAGATTTCGGTTTCGCCTGTTTCGTCCGAGATATAGGCAATATGTTTGCCGTCGGGCGAGAAAGAAGCCGAGCGTTCGTGAGCGCCGGGCGTGCGGGTAACCTTCTTTGTGACGCCTTCCGTAGCGGGCAGATTGAATACCTCGCCGCGGGCAGCTACTAAAACTCGCTTACCGTCAGGCGAGAGGCTGGCCGACGAGACATATCTGCCTCCGTCGATAATCTCGCTCCTTGCATAGATATTATCCGAAGCGAGTGTGATATTTACCTTCTCGGACTTTTTCGACGCTGGGTCTAATTTATAGATATAACCTGCGTTCTCGAATACTATCTGTCGTCCGTTGGAGCTTGGAAACTTGACGTCGAAATCGGTGAAATCGGTTACTTTCTTGGTTTCGCGGGTTTTGGCGTTATAGACGAAGATGTTCATCGTGCGGTCGCGGTCGGACAGGAAATAAATCTCGTCGCCCACCCACATGGGGATGATGTCCTGAGCATCGTTGCCGGTGATGTTTTCGACCGTTTTTTTGCTCTCGTCATATATCCAGATATCGTCGGCCATACCTCCGCGATAGTATTTCCAGGTGCGGAACTCACGCATCACGCGGTTGTAAGCCAGAAGCTTGCCGTCGGGTGAGTATGAGCAGAAGCCGCCTTCGGGCAGGGGTATGGTTTCCGAAAGGCCGCCGTCCTTGCCTGCTATAAGCAGTTGTCCGTTGAAGCCGCCACTGATGCGGTTGCGATAAACGATACCGCTACCGTCGGGCTTCCAGCACATAGTTATGTTATTAGGCCCCATGCGGTCGCCGAGGTCGTCGCGGCTGTTAGTTGCAGTGTAGGTCAGTCGCAGCGGCTCGCCACCTTCGGCGGGGATGCTGTAAACCTCGGTGTTGCCGTCGTACTGTCCGGTGAAGGCAATGGTCTTGCCGTCGGGCGAGAAACGCGGGAACATCTCGTAGCCGACATGCGAGGTGAGGCGTTTGGCTTCACCGCCTGTGGCCGCCACCTTGTAGAGGTCGCCTGCGTAGGTAAAAACTATCTCGGAGCCGTTGGTTGTAGGGAAGCGCAGCAATCGTGCTTCTTCCGCTCTGAGGCTTGTTGTAGTCGCTAAACCGGCTAATAATAAGCCGCATAAAAAAATTTTTTTGCCCATAGGAAATAACTTATTTTGATTAATTATAGCTGCAAAAATAATGATTTTTCCTGACTTCGTCAATGCGACACCCAAAATAAAAATCAGGGCTTTGCCTTTATGCACAACTACCGAAGCACGAACAGCAGCCGTTTTGTCTGCAAACTGCTGCTGTTCCTAATGCTATCCGGAGAGCAAAACGAATCCATCCCGCAGAGGTCTTTCGGGGACGCTGCGGGATGGATCGGGATGGATTCTTTACCTGTTCTTCTTATAATTTAAAAACTTATTTCACAATTGCTTTTTTGGTTACCTGTCCTGCGTCAGTCCATATCCTGACGATATAAATTCCGGCTGAAAGGGACGATACCCTGTACTTCGCGGCGTTTATTTCCGTGAGGTCCTTCAAAACAATGCCTTGCGGGGAATAAACGGTCAGTCGGCGTATGGGTTGCGAGGAGTAAGCGTCGATGGACTTGTCGCCTCCGCTGACCCATGCTTCCGCTTTCGGAACGTAGGCGACGCCGGTTATTTCGTCGGAAAGGGCGCCGTAGTTCAGTTGGATTTCAAAACGGTCGTCTGTGGATACCGACTTTT
>JAITPL010000149.1 GCA_031289445.1 Tannerella sp. | reverse complement strand
GCCAAAAAAGGCATTTACGTTGATGGCGACACTACGCTGCATTCCTCGCTTCACGCCAATATGTTTCCGGTGGCTTTCGGCATGACGCCTGCGGGTCGCCGGGGCAAGATTCTGGATTTCATACACAGCCGGAAGATGGCGTGCAGCGTTTACGGCTCGCAGTTTCTGATGGACGCCCTCTATGAAGTTGCCGACGCCGACTATGCTCTGCATCTGCTGACAAAGGACGACGACCGCAGCTGGTATAACATGCTTCGCGTCGGCTCTACAATCTCGCTCGAAGCTTGGGACAATAAATACAAGCCCAATCAGGACTGGAATCATATCTGGGGCGCAGCTCCGGCTAACATTATACCGCGCAAGCTGATGGGCGTAGAGCCGCTTGAGCCGGGTTTCGACCGCGTCCGTATCCGCCCTCAAATCGCTTCTCTGGCATGGGCTAAGGCGGTCATTCCTACCGTCAAGGGAGCAATCTCTCTCGATATAAAAAACGGCGCCGGCGAGTACAGGATGAAACTGACCATCCCTGCCAATATGGAGAGCGAGGTTTATCTGCCATTACCGCCGCATTCGGCGAAGAAATATACCGTTACAATCGACGGTAAAACAATCAAAACAACAGCGCTGAAAGATGCGCAATTTATTTCGCTTGGAACAATTCCGGCGGGAAATCACGAAATTTTATTACTTTTGCAGGCACTATGAAAGAAGAACAATTTGAAATGGTAGCCAAAACGCTCTACGGATTAGAGGATGTTTTGGCAGACGAGTTAAAAGAACTGGGAGCGGGCGAGGTCAAGACAGGACGTCGCATGGTATCGTTCACAGGCGACAAGGCTATGCTTTACAAGGCGAATTTCTGCTGCCGTACGGCTTTGCGGATACTGAAGCCCATAGTAGAGTTTAAGGCCGACAATGCGGATGCCGTCTATCAGGCGGTCAAGCAGATCGAGTGGGAGAACTATCTCAGCGTGGACAAGACCTTTGCCATCGACGCGGTGGTTTATTCCGAGAGTTTCAACCACTCCAAGTTTGTGGCCTACCGCGCTAAAGATGCTATTGCCGATTATTTCTACGAAAAATGCGGCAAGCGTCCGTCGGTCAGGATCAACAATCCCGACCTCTACATTCATATTCACATATCGGGAGACGACTGTTCGGTTTCGCTCGACAGTTCGGGCGAGAGCATGCACCGTCGAGGCTATCGTGTCAGCCCTACCGAAGCGCCCCTGAGCGAGGTGCTCGCGGCGGGAATGATACTGCAGACCGGCTGGCACGGCGAATCCAATTTCGTTGATCCGATGTGCGGCTCGGGCACGCTGCTGATAGAGGCTGCGATGATAGCGCTGAACATCCCTCCGGGCATCTTCCGCAAGGAGTTTGCCTTCGAGAAGTGGCCCGATTTCGACAGCGAGCTGTTTGAAGAAATATCATCCGACGACTCGGAAGAGCGGGATTTCAACTTCAAGTGTTATGGCTCGGACAACTCGCCCGTAGCTATCGACAAGGCGATGAAGAACATCAAGAACGCCGGACTGTCGAAGTATATCGACCTCAAGGTATTGCCTTTCCAGCAATACGCGGAGGCTCCCCAGCCGGGCATACTTGTTACCAATCCGCCTTACGGAGAAAGGATTTCGACGGACGACATCCTTGAACTCTACTCGGTGATAGGCGAGCGCCTGAAGCACGTTTTCAGCGGCTATAACGCATGGATATTGAGCTACCGCGAGGAGTGCTTCGACCAGATAAGTCTGCACCCCAAGCACCGCATCAAGCTGATGAACGGCGAACTCGAATGCGAGTACCGCTGCTACGAGATGTTCGCAGGCAAGAAAAAAGAATTTAAAAGCGCCGCCAATCCCGCAGAAGACGTATGAAGTAGATGTAGCGACAACTAGCCTCCAACTCATGAAACGCATCATTTATACGTTCCTGACAGTCATTTTGACGACAAACCTTTCGGCAGAGACCTTGAAAGGGACCGTTGTGGATGCCAAAACCGGTGAGCCGATTGTTGCCGCGAGCGTCTTTTTCGACGGCACTACCATCGGAACAGCAACCGGCTTGAACGGAGAGTTCTCGCTTACAGTAAAGGAACGCATCTATTCGAGGCTGGTGATAAGCTACCTTGGGTACGAAAGCGCGGTGATACCCTCGCCTTTCGACAATATGCCCGAAATCATCCGTCTGGAAGAAAAAAACACGAAGCTTGACGAGGTTGTCGTAAGCGGTAAGCCGACCTTCTCGATGGCGCAGAAACGGAACGCCTTTCGCAAGATATTTCTGGGTGAAACGGCGGCGGGGGCACAATGCAAGATATTAAACGAGGCGGATATCAAGCTCATCTACGATGCTGAAAACAAGACCTTTTCGGCTTATTCGGACGTCCCTCTGGTAATCGTCAACAGATACCTTAAATACAGGATAAACTGGGAGATGGTTTCTTTCGATGTGCAGTTCGACCGTGAAAAAACGCTGAACGAGAGGTATGCAACCACAATATCCATCCTCGGATTTGCCTCTCTCACCGACGAATCGCATAACGACTACGCAGCCGCCCAGCGAAGAGAAGAAATATACGGATTCTCGCTTAAACGTTTCTTTCATCTGCTTGCCAAAAGGATGGTTGACGATTCCGATTTCTTACTGTCAGGCGTGCAGTCGGACATTTATTATCCGTCCGACAGTCTGTTCACGGTTACTGCGGACGTATCGGATCCGTCAGTCAGGAAAATATCCGTAAAGGCTTGCACAGCTATTACGGAAAGCGGCGGCGAAGATGCGGCGAGTATTGAGGTCAGGAACATAAGAATGGTGAAGGCTAACGAGCAAACCGGGAATAGCAGAACGGGAGTTATGAGAATAAGGGATTATTCCGTTCAGGATCAAAGCCGTTCCGTATTGACGTTTGATACGGACAGTTTCCTTGTTGACGCTTACGGCAATACCGATTTGGGTGTAAACTATCTTGTACAGGGCTATATGGGGAAA
>JAITPL010000107.1 GCA_031289445.1 Tannerella sp. | reverse complement strand
CGCCAGCCTACGCAGAGGACTATCACGAGCGCCAGCGTCAGCAGTATCGACAGATATATCCAGGCCGGCACTGCCGTTTGCACCACATACTGCTCCAGCCAGAGCTTCATTATGTAGCGACCTGCCGGGAACGCTATCATGCCGCCGACTAACAACAATCCGAAATACTCCTTGAAAAAGATTGACAGGATGTCGCGCATTGTGGCGCCGTTGATTTTGCGGATGGCTATTTCCTTGCGACGTTCCTCGCAGGTCAGCGCTACCAGCGACACAAAGCCGGAAATGCAGATTATCACGCAGACTAACGACACGAACGAGAGCAGTTTAAGCAGCGCGTTTTCGGACTTCAGAAAGTTGTCGTAGGCATCTTCCGTTTTATCTAACACGTAAGAAGCCTGCGGATGTCCAGCCTTCATAAGCTTGTCTATTTTGTCCTTACAGGCTTTCCATGTGCCTTCCTCATACCTGAATAAGATGCTTGAATTTCGATAATCAGGCTCCTTAACAAGCCTGTAAAAGAAGGGTTTTGCCGGCAGTGTAGGTGCAGAATTATATATGTTTTTGATTACGCCCTTGACGGTATATCCGTTAAATAACTTCCCTACGGATTTGTTCCAACCGAACACCTTGGCCGCCGATTCATTAATCAGCACGTCATTTTCAGTATCTCTGTCGTTCAACAATTCACCCTCAACCAAACGAAACTCATAATAGGCCTCATATTGTTCGGTGATACTCATACTTTCCATATTGATTATTGGTGCGCCTTCCGGTTGTCCTTCCCAATTTGAAACCGTTGTGCTCGTCCGACCCCATAATGGAAGCAGCGGGTCCATAGAGGCAACTGTTTCTATTATTTCCGGCAGCTCTTTGAATTGAACCTCCAATATTCTGGAGGCTAAACCTTCTTGCCGGAACAGGAAAGAAGCTCTGTTTTTAAACGCAAATCCCAAGTCGGTGTTGTGCAGGAAGTACATTTGTTGGAGGATAACCGTTGTACAGAAGGCAAATCCGATACTGATTATCAACTGCACAATGATCGATGCTTTGCGGAAACCGTTTTTGTTGCTTTTGCGGATAAACGAGTTTAAAGTTCTGCGACTGAAAACAGCAAGTACCAGCCAAAACACTAGAAGCGAGAACACAATAACCGTTCCGATATAGCCGAGCGTCTCCACATAGATGGCCGGTAATTCCATCCGAATATCCGTCAAAGTCTGAAAAGGCTCATATACCAGTTGAATAAAGATTAGGCCGAGAAAAAGAGAAAGAAGCAGCGACAGCACGAACTCGACCGACAGCAGCACAAACAGCGACCTCCCCGAAGCTCCGCAAACCCTGCGCAAAGCCAGTTCTTTTTGCCGAATCCGAAACCGGCTGACAAACAGGGTCAGATAATTGAACAGACTGCACAAAATGACTAACAGGCCGGCCAAAGCAAAGAGTTTGATATGCTCGAACTTGACTTCGCGCTCAAGACTGGGGTCTTCGTAGCGGACGGATGTGAGAGGCATAAGCGTCAGCTTTTGAATTATAGCCCCCTCTTTCTCTATTTTATGCTCGAAGAGTTTCTGTTTAAACGCTTCCACGTCGATGCCGGGCGCCAGTTCAATCAGCGTATGTTCGCCATAGATAACAGTAAGTTGAGTCCTTCTTTCTAACGGTAACAGATAATCGAACGGATAATTGCTCCGCTTGGGGTATCCGGTTACGACCGCACAAATTGAAAATCTAGTGTTGTCAAACATTTTGCCGATGGGACTTTCATTACCGAACAATGCGCGGGCTTTTTCCTGCGTGATAGCTGCCTTGTTACTCTGGGGTATCAGAAAATCGCGGCTGCCTTCTATGATTTTAACGTCGAACATACCGAACAGCGAAGAATCAACCCATGCAAAAATCGCCGGAGACTCAATGCCTTCAATTGAGATTTTACCGCTCATTCTGCCCGGACGAATCGTCGTCGCATGGTTTACCTCCGGAAAGGTTTCTTTCAGATAGGCCGCCAAGGGATAAGGAGTCTCTCGCGAAGTCCCGCTCGGACTTAACGCATTGGATTGAATTACGCAATAGATGCGGTCGGCGTTCTTGTGGAAACTGTCGTACGACATGTCGTAACGAATCCAAAGCACAGCCATGGCAAAGCAGGTAAACCCCACCGCCAAGCCAATCACGCTGATAAGCGTCTGGCTTTTGTACTTCCGCAAGTTGCGGAAAGCTACTGTCAAATAATGTAGAATCATAATTAATAGTGATTAATGAATAGTGAATAATGATTAGTGAATAACGAATAGTGAATAGTGAATAGTCGCAAGCCCTTTTAATCCTTAATTTTTAAATTGAATTGGATTAGCTTTTCACCACGTTTGCAGGGTTTTCGTTGCTTGCTTTGTGTATCTGATAGATCAGTGTCAGCAGCGAAACGGCGACTGTAACGACGAATGCAATGCCAAACAGCCACCATGATACGGTCGCTTTGAATGCGAAATTCTCCAGATACTTGCTGATGGCAAACAGCGCCACAGGAATGGACGCCGCAAAGGCAATCCCCAACATGACAAAATATTTCTTCAGCAAGAGACGGATAATATCCACGGTTTGAGCGCCGTTTACCTTGCGGATGGCAATCTCTTTGCGCCGTTGCTGAATGTCGAACAGCGACAGGCCGAACAGTCCGAGTATGGAAATCAGAATGGCCACTCCGGTGAAAACCGAATATATCAGGGCTACTTTACGGTCTTCCTTATATACTGCGGCAATCTCGTCTTCGAGGAAAGTATAGGTGAACTCGCCTCCAACAAGTTCTTCGTGCAGATTCTTCATAAATTCGATTACTTCCCTTCTGCGCCCCGGACGAAATGAGGCTATAACAGGGTCGGACGCCCGGCTTTTGGAAAAGTAAACCGTAACCGGATCCTGCTTTTGAGACAGATGGGCGGTGTAAAAATCCCTTATCACCCCGACAATGCGATACGGAGGATTAGTGGACATGTCGCCTTCCGACGAATACCATAATCTGCGGAACGGCACAAGTTCGGCCTCCGTATAATCCGTTATTCCGTATTGCTTGAGGGTGGATTCGCCGACTATCATCACGTAATTATACATATCGTCCCTGCCGTTTTCCCACAGGCGACCGCCGAGCAGTTTGATTTCAAAAACTTTAAACCACGATTCATCTGCGCTTATCAAGGTGGTTTTTTGCAGTTCGCCGCCCTCTGTCTTGAACTCGTACGTGCTTGAAGCTCTTTCGTTGGGCGACTGCCCCTGTGTCCAGTGTTCAAAGAGCGTCGAAGCATCCATTTTTTGCTTTAACTCGTCGGCTGTTCTGTTTATCTTTTCCCTCTGGGCGCTAAATTCTTCCGGCGAAAGCGATTGATATGACCCGTAATCGTCTTTCAGAAAAGGCACCTTGATGATGTTTTGCGTGCGGTATCCCAAATCCTGATGCAGCATAAAATGCAGTTGCCTGACAAAAAACAGGGATACGACTATCATCACAAAGGTGATAAAGTATTGGAAGAACAGGAAAAATTTCCTGAAAAGCGTGAATTTGCTGCCCATAGTAACCGCCTGCAGCGACTTTACAGGCGACGCATACCGGTAACGGAGAACAGGCATCATGCTTGTTATCAAAGGAAGCAGCAGCGCCAGAACGACCGCAAGCGTGAGGTCGAAGATGTGGTTGGAGACCTGCTCAAATTCAAAAACACGGCCTATCAGCGGACCGAGCAAGTCGGCAAGCTGCAATGCAAATATTAACGACAGGGCTATGAGTGACAGGTTTTCGAGCAGCAGCTGGGCGAATATCTTGAATCCTGCGGCGCCAAAGACTTTTTTTATTCCAAACTCCTTGTTGCGCCTCAGAATGACCACCGTATAGATGTTGATGTAGTTGACCAGACCGGTCAGCAACAGCAATCCGCCCACGACGGACAGGATAAGGACATACATGAAATTACTGTGCTCAAAGGTGTAACTTACTATGTCCTTCTCGAAATAAACGTCCCTGTAGGGAAACAGCTGATACCGGACGCTGTAATTCCAGGCCTCCATCTCCATAAACTCGCCGTATTGCCTGTTTATATCTTCGTATTTGACGCCGGGATGCAGTAATATCAGGCTGTTCGGCATATACGACCAGCGCTGCATAAGCTCCGAAGAGATAAGGAGATCGAAGGAGATGACGCTTTTGGTCGCGGGTTTGCCGATGACGCCGACGACGGTCATTTCCTTGTTGATGGACGGATAACGCAGTTTTTCGCCGACCGGATTTATATCGCCGAAGATTTTGCGGGCAAATGCTTCGGATATAAACGCATCTTCAGGACGGACGATGTTGGCTGCGCCGGAGATGACCGGATAGTCAAGAATCTGCAGGAAAGAGGAATCGACTATCAGAATATCCGTGTTGTAGAGTCGGTTGTTGAAGCTGATTTCGCTATCGGGCGATTTAATGAATACGGCATGTTTTTCTACTCCGGGATGTTCGGTCAAATCCTTAAAAGATTTCTCCTTGTTCGGATTCCATATTCCGGTAAATACCAAGGCGCCGGGACGGTTGGAGGATTCGCCCGTCGAGACGTAAATCCGGTCGATTTTTTTATTAAACCGGTCAACCGTCAGTTCGTTATAGACATAACGGGAGATGATTACCACACAGGTCAGGCTCATAGCCAAACCCAACACGTTGATAATGGTGTACATTTTAAAATGTACTAATGAGCGTAATGCAATCTTTAAATACTTCATAGGTTATATTTTTAAATAGTGATTAATGATTAGTGAATAACGAATAGTGAATAGTGAATAACGAATAGTGAATAGTCGTAAGCCCTTTTAATTGACTGCGTCGAACGTTGTTTCTTAATTGAATAGACGCCGGGGACATGTTGGGCGAACGCAGCGCGCCCCTACGGACACAACATGACATCACCTGTTTATTTTCAATTGACTTGTTCATCGTTCTTTTAATTTTTAATT
>JAITPL010000074.1 GCA_031289445.1 Tannerella sp. | reverse complement strand
CAGATAAATGTTGGGGTCGGTATTGAAACCTATCTGACGGTAACGGGCTATCTTTGTCGATATGTCGCGGAACGAAGGATACTCGTTGTTCGTCTGATTGACAATGCTTTGCACTATATGACCTACACGCTCCTCATGTGCCGGCAAATGCCGTATAAGCGATTCGAGAACGGCCATGGCGTCGATAGTCTTGTCGCACTGGGTCGAGAGATAGGTGATAAAGGCGGCAGGCTTGTCGCGATGGCAGAAGGGCGGCATCTGTATCCCTCCGGACGTATGGTAGGCTAACGAGCGAAACTCCCTTATTTCCTGAAAGATAAGCGACGACATGCCGCCACCGAAATATTCCGAGAAAAGGCGGGCGGCGATGCGCTCGTCGGGAGTAGTGAGCGGACGGCTCACCTGATAGCCATAGACTATGTTTTGCGAGACGTCGCGAATATCGTAGAAGAATATCAGCGGACGGTCATAGACGATAGGCTCGCGAAAAACCGGTATGTTCGAATCGACGCTGATACGGTCAAGTTCGATTCGCTCGCGGATACGCTCGGCCACATAAGCCGGTTCGAGAGCGCCGCAATAGTGAAAATTGCACTTCACACGCTGTATCCGTTCAAAAAGGTCAAGCAGGTCGCGACCCTTCATTTTCTTCAGCTGTCGCAGCGACGGTTTTTGCAGATACTGCGACTGCGTACCGTAGCGCACGTACTCGAAGAGCGCTTCGGCTATGTTCTGGCTCGACTTGAAGAAAGCCTTTTCGCCTATTTTGGCGTCGTCTATCAGGGTCTTGAACTTGCGGCGGTCGTTGGCCACGTTTGTGATAAACTCGTTAACGGCGAGCAGGGTCTCGTCGAAGTTCCTGTCGAAGCCGCTCACATTGACGTTAAAATAGTTGTCGTCGGCGTCGAAGTGCATGACGCTGCCAAGCCGTTGCAGGCGGCTGCGATACTCGTTGAAACTGTGTTTGTCCGTTCCGAGCAGCGAGAGGAAGCTCGCCAGCAGTTTGATGGTAGGCTCTTCGAGCGAGCCGGTGCAATACGACATCTTGAGCGTAAAAACCGCATTGACAGGGTTTTGCTTCACATAAAGCGTGGCAAGCGGCGAGAGCGGCAACGTGCGCACATCCTTGTCGAAATCAAGAAAGCGAATATCGACCGACTGAACAGGCAGTTTCTCAAGTCCTTCGGCATACTTCGACGAGGCGTTGGAATGTTTAGGCACGATAGGCGCAAAATCGGGCTTGGGCAGATATTCCTTGGGATGTTTGCCGGTCTTTTTCTTTATGAATATATAGTTGTTATTCAGATACTTGTTGGCGATGCGGACAACGTCGTCTTTAGTCAGCTCTTCGTTGCGTTGCAGTTCGCGAATATAGTCCGGCCAGGTCTTGCCTTGCGTGAAGAGGCGAATCATGATGTGGCTTCGCGAATCAACATCTTCGAGTTCGGTGATATTGCGGCGCAGTTGTTCCTGTTTGAGGCTCTCAAACATCTCTTCGGAGAAATCGCCGTTGCACACGCGGTTTATTTGGCGCAACACAAGTCGCTCGGCCTGCTTGTAGGTCTGGACGACTAATTTAGGAACGATTATAAAACCGAGCATACCGGCCTCGTTGAGCGCCTCGCCGCCAACCATTGCGCTCATCAGGCGTCGCTGCACCATGAGCATGTCAATATAACCGGTGCCGTTGGGGTTATTGAGTATGGCGATAGCGATGTTGAGGGCAGCCTGGTCGGGATGGTTGGCCGGTACGCCTCTGAAACCCATAGCCATTACTTTCATCAGCGGGATAGGAATCCTGACGGAATGCTTCTCGCGGCCATGAAAAGGCGGGATGGTAACGACATAGCGGCGTGGAGGCTCGCCTGACGGAATGCGCGAAAACGTGCGCGACAGGATAGGCAGCACACGTTCGGTATCAAAATCGCCGCTCAGCAGCAAGCCCATATTGCTTGCCACATAATATTGCTCGAAGAAGCGACGCATCTCCGAGAGGCGCGGGTTTTTGAGGTTGTCCGCGCTTCCAATCACCGGATAGGCGTAGGGATGGGGATGAAAATACAGCTCCAAAGCCTTTTCCATAGCCTGATTGAACACCATGTCGTCGTAGCGGTTTTTCTCCTCGTAAACGGTCTCAAGCTCCGACTGGAACATGCGAAAGACAGGACGCACGAGCCGCTCGCTATTGATTTCAGCCCAGTGTTCGATATATTGAGGCGAGAAAATGTTGTGATAGACGGTATAGTCGTAGGATGTGCCGGCGTTGAGGTTTGTGCCGCCGTACTTGCTTATCAGTTTGTCGAACTCGTTAGGGATAACGTAATCGGCGGCCAGCACGCTCAAATCGTTGATTTCCTGCTGTATAGCGTCGCGTCGCGATTCATTGTGGGTTGCAGACAAAAGGTCATATTTCTCGGCTATCCTGTCGAGGAAAACCTTCTCCGCGGTGTAGTCAACAGTACCCATAGCCTCGGTGCCCTTGAACATTATGTGTTCAAAGTAATGAGCTATACCGGTGTTAGGACTGTCTTTCGCACCGGCTTTGACTACCACCGCGCCAAAAACTTTGGGCAGGTTGTGGTCTTCGTTCAGCCAGACGGTCAAGCCATTGTCAAGGACATATTCCTTAACTTCAGCGGATATAGGCAAAGTAGCGTTGTTAGGTCTCATCTTCTGTCAGCTCCTACATGTAATATCAAGCAAAATTATCGAGCAAATATAGCAACTTTTTTGAATCCGGCAATAATTTTTCGATCTATTTTTATCAAAACACCGTGATTATTGTACAAAACTAAAATTGGAAGTAGATAAACGGCACAATGTCGGAGCTTTTCATCTGGACTACGACAAAGATTGCGATGCACAGCAATGCAGCCTTGGCCCAGAGCGGCATGACGGTTACTTTTTGCTGTATGGTCAGGTCGATGCTTCGAGGCATAAAATGTAAAATATAGCCCGTAATCATCAGGATAAAAATCGAGCGGTAACCGACGAGAAACTGCATCATTACTTGCGGCTCGAACTGTGTGAATATCTGCGTCAGTATCTCTCCGGCCTTCGCCATCGAATCGGCGCGGAAAAATATCCATGCAAAGCAAACGAGATTGAAGGTGAAAAGTATGCTAACTACTCGCCTCCATAGCGGCATCCCGGCGCCTGTGGGTTTGAATCCGCAGTAGTTGATAAGCAGCTTATGCACTGCCAGCCCGACGCCATGTATCCCTCCCCAAAGGATAAAACGCACCCCCGCTCCGTGCCATAAACCGCCTACTACCATGGTTATCAGCAGGTTGACGTAAGTGCGGGCGCGTCCATTGCGATTGCCGCCGAGCGGGATATACAGATAGTCGCGAAGCCAGGTCGAGAGCGAGATATGCCAGCGTCGCCAGAACTCGGTGATTGTGGCCGACTGATAGGGCGAATCGAAGTTGATATTGAAGCGGAAACCGAGCAGCAACGCTATGCCTATCGCCATATCGGAATAGCCCGAAAAGTCGCAGTATATCTGCAAGGCATAGCCATAAACGCCCATAAGGTTTTCGAGGCCTGTATAGAGCGCCGGAGCGTCGAAAATTCTATCCACAAAATTGACGCTTATATAGTCCGAAATGACGCATTTCTTGAACAGACCGCAGATAATGAGATAGAGCGCTTCGCCCATCTGGTTGAAGAGCAGGACGGGACGCTGATGTATCTGCGGCAGGAAATCCTTGGCACGCACAATAGGCCCGGCCACCAATCCGGGGAAAAACGATACGTAGAACATATAGTTCTCCCAGTGGCGGACAGGGCGCAACTGCTTGCGATAGACGTCGATAATGTAGCTTAGAGACTGGAAAGTGAAGAACGAGATACCCACCGGAAGGAAGATGTCAAGCGGCTTGTAGGTCAGTCCCTGAAGCATCGGCTCATGAAGCATTCCACCCAAAAAGCGCCAGAATCCTATCGCACCCTCGTACATCAGGTTTGTGTATTTGAAATACGCCAACATCCCCATATTGATGCACACGCTCAAGACTACCCAGAGTTTGCGCCGCGTCAGGTCTTTAGTGGCATTAAGAGCCTGACCTATAAAGAAATCGGACGTGGCGGTGAAAAGCAGCAAAACAAACCATAGTCCGCTTGTCTTGTAGTAGAAATAGAGCGAGAAGAGGATGACATAGAGAATGCGTGCGCGGTAACTGTCGCGGATGGCGTTGTAAACGACGTAGAAGCCGAGGAAGATAAACAGGAAAAGCCCTGTACTGAAAAGCATGGGCGATTCGGGTTGATAGCTGAGCAGTTCCATCAGTTTACTGCCGGAAAGTTGCTCGAAATATGTCCGTATGCTACTCCACACAACCCACCTCCTCTCCGACGCAATCATAGTTTAGCTCGGCTTGTTCTTGAAGGCATGAACGTATCAGCGCCTTGAACAGCAGCGCTCCCTGCTCCGTGTATCCGTTGCGTGAAAAATGCACGCGGTCGCTACCGAGCATCCCCGATTCAAACCACTTGGCGCAGGATTCCTCGCCTCCGCCTACGGAGTATAAATCCAGACAGGCCAGCCCCTCGTTTGCCGTCAGCGAACGTATTGAAGCGGCCACTCTGGGGATGTTCTCATTGGGTCGATAGTAGCGTTTCTTGTTTTTGTAGTAGCGGCGATATGATTCTATGGGGGTAGTGAGCAGTAGCGTAACGCCCGGCATCTCCTCGCGCACAAGGCTGACAAAAGCCCTCACCTGCGCCTCAAAACCTTCCTCGCTGAAGTTCGTTCCAAAGGACTCGTTAGTGCCGAGAGACACTATCAGCAGCGATGGTTTGAGCAATGATAACTGCCTTATATACTTACGGTTGGTGAAGTCCGTATATCGTGCTCCATTGACGCCTATCGAGTGATAAAGCACGCCCGGATTGCCGTTGGTAAGCATAAAGCCGTAATACACATTAGTTGCGTTTTGGGTCGCTACACTTTTTATTGCAAACGTGTCGATAAGGCTTTTTATCTCGAACGTGTCGATAACAACCTGCTCGTAGGCCTGCTTGCCGAACGAAAGTCCCGCCATAGGCTCGTCTTTCAGGGGAAGCATCGGCGAGGCTAAACTGTCGCGATACATCAGCACTTTGTTGAAACTGTAGCCCGCGCCGTTGTTGGGCGCAATGACAAGGTCGAATCGAACAGTCTTGGCCTCTGTCTTGATACCTATACCGCCTATTCCCCATGGACATTTGGGCACCGACTGCACACAACGTCCTGCTATCCACTGTTTTATATTCGACTGAATAAAGTAGTCGTTCGGCTCGTTCACTTTCGACAGTTTGAAAGGCGCTACCCATCCTCTACCGGCATTGCCGAAAGCGCTCTGCATAAGCCGCATCGTGTGCCCGCTCAAGAATCCGGCCTGTATATGCGAATCGCCAAGATGCACGATATTGACGACCGTATCCTTACCTTCGAGCAGAGCTGTCAGCTCCTGCGTTACGACAGTCATAGACCGGCGCGGGTCGTTGATATAGCAAAGCGAATCGTTAAGGAACGTGAGCGTCGTACCGGGCTGGTCAATATCATAAGGAAGAGGGTTGTTGGAGCGAATATCTGCATCCGTTGCTTCGGTATGCGATGCGTTGTTATCTTGCAGGCCTATC
>JAITPL010000058.1 GCA_031289445.1 Tannerella sp. | reverse complement strand
ATATGTTCCATGTTGTAGCTGTTGGTTGCAAGCGTGTGTTCATAAGCCGTTTCGCGTACAGGTATCATGGTCGGCGTGTTATAACCGACCGAGCCGGCGTAGGAAATCATGGGTTTGCCCGATTTTCCGCGTTTCGTCGTTACCAGCACAACGCCGTTGGCTGCACGCGCACCGTAAACGGCCGCCGCCGAAGCGTCCTTCAAGACCGAGAGCTGATCAATTTCGTTGGCATTCAGTCCGTCGAAAGCGAATTTGTCGCGCACAACGCCGTCGATAACGAACAGAGGCTCGTTTTTGGACTGGTCGGTGCCTGTATGCCAGGTACTCCGTCCGCGAATCTGGAACGAAGCGCTTTCTCCCGGAATACCTCCGTCGTTCGACTGGATGGTAACGCCGGAAATTCTTCCTGCAAGTGCATTCGTCAGATTGCCTGTGGGGACATTCTGAATTTCAGCCGGTTTCAGCGTGGCAACCGCACCGGTGAGGCTCACTTTCTTCTGCGTACCGTAACCGACAATAACCACTTCTTCCAATGCCTGAGTATTCTCTATCAGTTTGATAACAAGCGGTTTATCTGTCGCTTTGATTTCCTGCGTGATATATCCGACAAAGGCCACTTGCAGAGTAGCGTTCCCCGAGACGGTCAACGAGAATTTTCCGTCCGCATCGGCCGCCGTTCCGTTGGTGGTGCCCTTTTCGACTACCGTTGCGCCGGGCAGGGCTTCGCCGTCGGCGTCGGTTACTGTGCCTGTTATTCTCAGGCTTTGCTGTCTCTCCTGAGAGGTAAGCAGTTCACCTGTCTTCTTGTAGATGATAATGTGTTTCTCATCTATCTTGTACGACAGATTCTGCTCGGACAGCAGTTGGGTCAGGACGTTCTCAATGCTTTGCTTCCTGACGGAGACCGAGACGGTCTGGTTCAAATCAATCTCTTCGCTCCTGTACCAGAACGAAAATTCCGATTGCTTCTTGATTTCATCCAATGCTTTTCCTACGGTTGCATTGGAGAGATTCAATGTGATCTTCACCTCCTGCGAGTAAGTGACTGAGGCTGAGGCACAAAAAATCGCCAACAAGACTAATATTGTAAACAGTTTCATTCTATTAAACATTTTCTTCCATTTAAATTCGGGCGTAAAATACCCATTGTTTGATAATAATTTCATAATTTTGCGATGCTTTAAGTTTGTAATTCGGTTAAAAGTTATTCAGACTAAAAGTCTTTGACGGAAGATGTTGGTAGCATTTTCCGTCTTTTTTTGAGTTTCACGGCTTGGCTTGTTTCATAGGCATAAGCGTTTAAATATTAGTTAGTTAATATAAATTTGATCTCCGTCGATTTGATAGCTGATGCGCTTGTCGATAGCCATCACTTTCAGTATCTGTCCCAGATTTTCGCCCCTGACAAAATCACCTGTAAAGACGGTTTGTTTCAAGCGTTCGGACGCAATATGGAAATGCACGTTGAAACGCCGTTCCAACTGCTTGGCAATAACTCCGAAGGTAACGCTGTTAAAGTAGAACTTCCCTTCTTTCCAGGCAATGTAATAGTCCAGATTCACGTCTCTTTGCTGAAATGTAAGCAGCTGCCTGTCGAAAATCGCCTGTTGTCCGGGAGCCAAAGTCAGTTCGGCGTTTTGATTCAGTTCGGCGTTTTGATTCTGAAGAATGACGTCCACGCTTCCGCTCTCCAAGGTAACTTCTATCTGACTGTCATCCTTATATGCCTTCACGTTGAATGCGGTGCCCAAAACCCGCACTTTAACGTTTTCGACGGAGACAATAAAAGGATGGTCCTTGTCGGGCGATACCTCAAAAAACGCTTCGCCATCGACTTCGACTTCTCTCTTGTCGGACACAAACATGGCGGGATACTTGAGGACAGTGCCCGAATTAAGCCATACTTTGGTGCCGTCGGACAAAACGATGGTCGATTGCAGTCCCAAAGGATTGGTCATTTGCACAATTTGACTGCTCAAGTGGCTGTGTCCCAGTTGATAAGACCAATAACCGGTTATCCCCAACAGAATAAGTAGGGATGCGGCGACGCCTGCCACTTTGAGCCACAAACTGCGGCGATCGACAGAGCGGATGCGGCGATGGACGTCTTGCAGGATGGATTCGCGCAGGTCTTCAGCCACAACGGAAACGTCCGAAGCAGTATCCATACGGTTGAGCACTTCGCGAATATTCCTGAACGCAGCAGAAGCATCAGCCGTGTCAGAGGCTACAGCCGCAGCGGGCGCTTGTTTCTGCGAAGGATTCAGCCATTCGTCGGCAAGCAAATCGATATAGTCTTTTTTATGTTCCATACCCAAAGGAGTATGAAAGTGAGAATTTCGTTTAAAGGAAATCCCACTTTTTTTCAAAAAAAATCGCATGTAGTTGATATTCAGAATACTCGCAAGAAAAATAAAAGTAGAGGCAGGTTAGGAAAATAAGGTCTTAGGGCGTCGGTTAACTTCTCGGCAGCGATTTTCAACTGTACCCGCACCGTGCTCTCGGTGATGGAGAAGGCTTCAGCGATTTCTTTCGGCCGCATACCGTCGTTACGGGCCATCAAGTAGATCGCACGGCATCTGTCGGGCAACTCGTTAATAGCCAGCGTCAAATAATGTTCCATCTCCTTTTCCGTAAGATCGTCTTCCGGCGACGATTGGCCTTCAGTCGATTCCAGATGGACAGGTATCTCGTCCAAGGCTCGAAACCTCACTCTGTGTGCATTTCTTTGAGCAATATTGCGTTTAGCCTCGTTACGCGCAATCACATACAGGTAAGTTTCAATATTTTCGATTTTAGCCAGTTGGTGGCGGGATTGCCAGATAGACACAAAGACATCTGCTACGACCTCTCTGCAAGCTTCCTTATCCTTCAAAAAGTAATAAGAAAACCTGAAGACCCGGTCGTAGTACCGATGATAAAACAAGTCGAAAGAGCCTCGACTGTCCTCGGCAATTAATTGCAGCACTGCTTTTGTATCCATAGTAATGTCTTGTAATCGACAGCAAAGATATATATTATTTTAATTTGAAGGCGGGTTTCAGCGCAATATTTGTTTTTGGAAAAATCGTAGTGTCGTTGCGAATGGCGGCAGCAATACTGCTGTCACCACGAGGTCTTATTGTCATTTGTACAATAAGATATGCATGTGGCAAAAGATAGATACTGAGGGCTTATTGTCATTTGTACATGTAGAAACGTTGCATGCAACGTCTCTACGGAGTCCTTGCCGCACGCAGTTACATTGCCGCATAATTGTGGTGCAGCGCCGCATAATTTCAATTATCAATTGCTTAATTTCCCGATGGGGAAAAAAATGTGGATGATACCGTGTTCTATTGATATGTATCCCCTACCGGGGATGCGACGTATTAATTCCTCCGCATTGCGAGGAACGAAGCAATCTATCCATATCATCGTTGCAACAAAGCCATTGACAATTGATAATTAAATTACGACTGATGACTTTCGACCTTCGACTTTTGACTGACGACCTGCAACTGATGACCTTTCGACTGTTTCTGCCATTTAATTCTTGATTTTTAATTTAATTCCTAATTCTCACCACCCTTACCGGTCCCATCAATCCCGATTTCTGCAAAGGAGAATGCGCTTTCCACGAATTATGATGCGGTTTGACTTTGCGTTCGTTTTCGGGCAATTGCAA
>JAITPL010000019.1 GCA_031289445.1 Tannerella sp. | reverse complement strand
GACCTAAACGCCTAATCCTATAAGAAAAATAGAATCATAACCTGTCAACTTTTTTTAGGACGTGACATAATTGAGAATTAGAGTCTGTATCCCCGATGGGGAAAAATTCCGAATTCTCAATTCTCAATTAATTTAACGATTCCGCTTTGCAATTGGATACTGTCGTTGTTATCAAGCATATAGCGGATGACGGCGACGTTCTTATCCTTCTCCAGCGGCAGTGAATACGAGAGGCTATTGACCGCTTCCGAGCCTTTGTCCTTGAGATGCAAAAGCAGAGCCTCGCGAACGGCGCTGTACTCCCACTGCAGCAATCCCGACCGCATCTTGCGCCGGCATACATCGCAGTTATGGCAGTCGCCGCTGCTGCGCTCACCGAAATAACTCAACAGTATCCGCGTGCGACAAACGTTGTTCGAGGTGATGTACTCGATCACTTTCCCAAGCCTTTCACTGGAACGCATCCGGCGCTCTTCGTAGATGGTGCGGGGGATGACCACGCGCTTTGTCTCGACACGTTCGCGGGTGAAAACTATCTGCGGCAGCTTCTTCTGCGGAATATAACTCACGATGTGCATCTTCGAGAGCGCAATCAACTCATTGTAAACCTTGTCGCGCGTAGATTGCGTGCGGGTGGCTATCACCGACTCGTCGATAAAGACGTAATCGGCAAAAGGGCCTGTATAGGAACGCAGTATGGTCTGAATGATTTCCTCGGCAGAGCGGCTGACGTGCGTCCTGTAAAGCTCGTCGCGATTGACGAGAAAGAGCAGGCGCGAACTGTTGTCCGGCTCTTCGATATATTCGATATATCCTGCCGCTTCGAGTATCTTGAGAGCGTAATTTGTCTGGGTGAAAGAGAATTTAAACAGCATGCAGAAGTCCTCCAGAGAAAATCCGTGCGAACGAAACTCGCCGAAGCCGACGGCTATCTCGTAATAGTTGCCCAGCGCCTCATAGACCCTTGCGATAAACGACTTGTCGGGATACTCGTTGTCGATGCGCTTGTTGAGCATCGATGCTTCGGTCGGCGAACAGAGGGCGATAGCGTAGGCTTTCTGTTCATCGCGACCGGCGCGTCCCGCTTCCTGAAAATACTCTTCCAGCGAGCCGGGCATGTCGGCATGGATAACCACGCGCACATCGGCCTTGTCGATACCCATACCGAAGGCGTTGGTAGCGACAATCACACGGCAGGCTCCTGTTTTCCAGGCATCCTGTCGCAGTATTTTCTCGTCGCGATTGAGGCCGGCATGAAAGAAATGCGCCGAAAAACCTGCCTGCTGCAACTCCCTCGCTATCTCGGCCGTATGCTTGCGGTTGCGTACATATATAATAGCTGTACCCTCGACGCTGCGCAGGATATGTTTCATCTCCTCCGTTTTGTTCTCTACATTGCGCACTACATAAGCAAGGTTATCGCGCACAAAGCTTTTCTTCAACACATTCTTGCGGCGAAAATGCAGTTTCTCCTGTATGTCGTCGATTACATCGGGAGTGGCCGTCGCCGTCAGAGCCAGCACGGGGACAGTCGCGGGCAGCAGCTTGCGCACATCGGCGATATGAAGATAGGAAGGGCGGAAATCGTAACCCCACTGCGAGATACAGTGGCTTTCGTCAACGACTAACATGCAGACGTTCATCTGCGGCAACTTTTTAAGAAACAGTTCGGTATGCAGTCTTTCGGGCGATATGTAGAGAAACTTGTAATCTCCGTAGATGCAGTTGTCGAAATGCCTGTTTATCTCCTCGGACGACATGCCCGAATAGACTGTTGTCGCCTTTATGTGGCGAGCCTTGAGGTTGTCCACCTGATCTTTCATCAGCGCAATCAGCGGAGTGATGACAAGGCAGATGCCTTCCAGAGTCATGGCGGGCACCTGAAAAGTCAGCGACTTGCCGCCGCCGGTAGGCATAAGTCCGAGCGTGTCGTTGCCCGCCAGCACGGAGCGGATAATGTCCTCCTGAAGCGGGCGGAAAGATTTGTAGTTCCAGTATTGCTCTAATGTTTCAAGCAGAATGTCGGCCACGATTATCGGGAATTTGACGGTCTTATATCTTTTATGGTTAGCTGTATGGATGTTGTTCCGCCATAGACGTTTTCTTCGATATTGTAGCATATATCTACAGGATGACCTTCCTTGACGTAGCGTTCATGCTCGCTCATCCCGAAGGCGATTGCGTTCATGGGTGTACGTGCGGTGTCGTCTATCAGTTCCAGTTTCAGATGCGTGCCGTCCTTGCCTACAATACGGCTGCCGCCCGCGTCCCTTACGTTATAGGAGCAGAAGACAGGCTTGTCGTTCTCGGGGCCGAAGGGATTCATGCGCTTGAGTTCGTTCATCAACTGCTGGTTTATATCTTTGAAGGCGATTACTTCGTCTATGTCTATCTGCGGAAGCATCTGTTCGTCGGTAATTTCTTCGAGGGCGATGCGGGTGAAGCGTTCGATGAAGGCTTCAAGGTTTTCTTCGCGAAGCGAGAGACCGGCAGCGTAGGTATGACCGCCGAAGTTCTCAAGCAGGTCGCGGCAGTTCTCGATAGCTTTGTACATGTCGAAGCCCGCTATCGAACGCGCCGAACCGGTTACAAGTTCGCCCGACTTGGTGAGTACCACCGCCGGACGATAATATTTCTCCGTCAGTCGCGAGGCTACTATGCCTATCACTCCCTTGTGCCAATCGGGGTTATAGACCACAATACCCTTGCGGTCTTCCATATCCGTCATCTCGTCAATGATGGCATTGGCCTCGTCCGTTATCTTGCGGTCCATCTCGCGTCGCTCGTCGTTGCGCAGGTCTATGTTCTCGCTTTTCTCACGCGCAGCCTTTTCGTCACGCACAAGCAGCAAATCGACGGCCTCGCGACCGTTTAGCATTCTCCCCGAAGCATTTATCCGGGGTCCGATTTTGAATACTATGTCGCTGATGGTAATATCCTTACCTGCCAGCCCCGAAGTGTTGATGATGCCTTGCAGACCGATACTCGGACTGTGATTGAGCTGCTTCAGTCCGTAATATGCAAGTATGCGGTTTTCGCCCGTGATGGGAACGATGTCGGAGGCGATACTGATAGCCGTAAGTTCGAGCAGGCATTCGAGGTTGGTGAAAGATATATCGTTGCTCATGGCAAAGGCTTGCATGAACTTGAAACCTACGCCGCAACCCGAAAGATGCTCGTAAGGATAGTGCGAATCGGTACGCTTGGCGTCGAGCACGGCCAACGCTTCCGGCAGTTCGTTGTCGGGCATGTGGTGATCGCAAATGATAAAGTCTATGCCTTTCTGGTTGGCATACTTAATCTTGTCGATCGCCTTGATACCGCAGTCGAGGGCTATAACAAGCCTGATGCCGTTTCGCTCGGCATAGTCGATACTGCGAAACGAGACGCCGTATCCCTCGTCGTAACGGTCGGGGATATAGTAGTCGAGCATCGTCGAAAACGGGCGCAGAAAACGATAAACGAGGGATACCGCCGAGGTACCGTCAACATCGTAGTCGCCATAAATAAGTATCTTCTCGTTGTTGCCGAGAGCCTTGTTCAACCGCTTGACCGCCTTGTCCATATCGGGCATCAGGAAAGGATCGTGCAGGTCGTTCAGGTTCGGCCTGAAGAATTTTTTCACGCCATCGGAAGATGCTATCCTGCGCTTTACCAGCAAGCGGGCGACTACAGCGCTTAACCGCATCTCCTCCACAAGCTTTTCGCACAGTTGATGTTCTTCTTCCGTATGGACTTGTATGTGCCATCTCTTTGTCATTATATATAGTTTTTATTTTTTTCATCATAATTGTTTTGTTTTTATTCAACCTACAAAGATAGGCATAATTTTCATAGCCACACTCCTTTTTAACTAAATATTTTACGAATAGCTTGATTTTTATAATTCATTAACAGTTGACGGCACATAAATAAGGGCGCTTTTTGGCAGTAAAAAACGGTAGAATGGGGAATTGTGAATAGTGATTAGTGATTAGTGATTAGTGATTAGTGAACAGTGAATAGTGAACAGTGAATAGTGAATAGTGAATAGTGAACAGTGAACAGTGAATAACGTACAGAGCAATAGAAGCAGTCGAAACAATCAAAGCAATCGAAACAATCGAAACAATCGAAGTAATCGACTACCCTCCGGTAAATCTTGCGGAGTTTTGAACTTTTTTCTTTCCCCGCACTTGTAAATCTCAATATTTTCATGTACTTTTGTTCCAAATTCAAACGAAATATGGTATGAAATCATCGAAAGTTTTTTTTACAAATCTGCGCACCAATCCGCGCAGTAACCTGCTCGACAAGATGGAACGGCTAGTGAAGAGGTCGGGCTTTCTGACGCAGTCGCTGGACAAGAAATTTGTTGCCGTAAAAATTCATTTCGGCGAGCCGGGTAACATGGCTTACCTGCGACCCAACTATGCGGCGCGTATGGCCGACTTGCTGCGTGCGGCAGGGGCGCGGCCTTTCCTGACCGACAGTAACACCCTCTATTCGGGTCAACGATCAAATGCCGTTGACCACCTGCAAAGTGCGATGGAAAACGGATATAACCCCATCTCTGCCAAGTGTCCGGTCATCATCGCCGACGGCCTCAAAGGAACGGATTATCGCGAGATACCCTTCGACGGCAATTATTGCAAGGCGCCGAAAGTAGGAGCGGCAGTGGTCGATGCCGACGTGATTGTCAGCATGAACCATTTCAAAGGCCACGAACAGACAGGCTTCGGCGGTGCATTGAAGAATATCGGCATGGGGAGCGCAAGCGTCGGCGGTAAACTCGAACTGCACTCTACATCCAAACCTGTTATCGAGCGCGAAAACTGTACCGGATGCGGTATATGCGTTGCTAACTGCGCACATGACGCCATACGGCTCGACGATACCCGCAAAGCTGTTATTGATTATGATACATGTGTCGGTTGCGGACAGTGCGTTGCCCTCTGCCAGTACGAATCGGCTGTGCTCGCCGACTATTGCTCGTCGGAGTTGCTCAATTACAAAATCGCCGAATACACCAAGGCAATCCTCGCCGGCAAACCCAATTTTCATATCAGCTTCGTTATGAATGTATCGCCCGAATGTGATTGCTGGAATCATAACGATGCGCCACTTGTGCCGGATATCGGCATAGCCGCCTCGCTCGACCCGGTGGCTCTCGACCGTGCCTGCGCCGACCTTGTTATGCAGGCTCCCGCACTGCCCGGTACACGCCTCACTGAAGCTCACAAAGGCGAGATAGATGCGCACGAAGACAAGTTCACCCTTGTGCATCCCAATGTAAGGTGGCAGGCAGGCCTCGAATATGCCGAAGAGATAGGATTGGGAGTGAATAAGTACGAACTTATAAGTGTCTGATTATGATGTCGGTTGATGATACAATATGTGCAGTTTCGACCCCTTCCGGCTCGGGAGGTGTTGCGCTTATCCGCGTTTCGGGCAAAGAAGCAATTGCCATAAGCGAGCAAATATTTGTTGCCCGAAACGGCGCCAAACTCGCTGATACGGAGTCAAATAAAATCGTTTACGGCTATATTAAAAATTCTCAACCCTCAGCCTCCAATCCTCAACCTTCTACTTCCAACTTTCCACCTTCAGCCTCCAGCCCTCTCCCTTCGACTTCTTCTACTTCCACCCTTCTACCTTCTAATTTCTACCTTCTACCTTTATTAGATTCCGTTCTTGTATCCGTTTTTCGTGCTCCCCATTCCTATACAGGCGAAGACACCGTTGAGATTTCGTGCCACGGCTCGCTCTACATCCAACAGCAGCTGTTGCAGTTTCTTATTGAGAGCGGGGCGCGACTTGCGCATCCCGGAGAGTTCACTCAACGCGCTTTCCTCAACGGCAAGATGGACCTCTCGCAGGCAGAGGCCGTAGCCGACCTTATAGCCTCCACTTCGGCAGGTATGCACCGTCTGGCTATCAACCAGATGCGCGGCGGTTTCTCGGACGAGTTGCAGCGTCTGCGTGCGCGACTGCTCGAATTTACTTCGCTTATAGAGTTAGAGCTTGATTTCAGCGATCATGAAGACCTTGAGTTTGCCGACCGCAAAGCCCTGCGCGACCTCGCCGTCGAAATACAGGGCAAAATCCATGACCTCGCCGTTTCGTTTGCCACCGGTAACGCTATAAAGAACGGCATCCCTGTAGCCATCATCGGCAAGCCAAACGTAGGCAAATCGACGCTCCTCAACGCCCTTCTGAACGAGGAACGCGCCATTGTCTCCGAGATACCCGGCACTACCCGCGATACTATCGAAGAAATACTCAATATCGAGGGTCGAATGTTTCGCATCATTGATACCGCCGGCCTGCGCGACAACACAACCGACAGTATTGAAGCGCAGGGCATTCGGCGCAGCTTCGAGAAAGCCGAAAAAGCCTCTATCATCCTCTATCTCTACGACCTGACGCAGGAAGAGCGTGAAGACCTCGTCGCCACCAGCCAATGGCTACAGAAATTCAACAAACCCATACTGATGATAGGCACCAAAAACGATCTTATGCGCCGCAGTCCTATTCATACTTTCGGCAATGTTAAGGCCATCAACATATCCTGCCGCGAAAAAGCCGACATAGAGCGTGTTAAGAGCTATATTCTAAGCATATCGAATGTAGGTGGAGAGAGCGAAAATGCAGTGATAGTAACAAACGTCCGTCATTATGAGGCACTCTGCCAAGCAAGCGAGGATATCGAGCGTGTTCTTGAAGGCCTCGACAGCCAATTATCGGGCGACCTCTTATCCGAGGACATCCGCGACTGCCTGCGCCACTTAGCCGAAATCACCGGCGGCGAGATTCTCCCCGACGAAATCCTGTCCAATATCTTCTCAAAGTTCTGCATCGGAAAATGATTTCTCAATTCTCAATTAAATTGCTTACCTTTGCACGAATTTTCTATAAGTAAACGCAATGGATTATAATTTTAGAGAGATAGAACAAAAGTGGCAGGCCTGCTGGAAAGAGAATAAGACTTATAAGGTCGAGATCGACGAAAATAAGCCTAAATATTACGTTTTGGATATGTTCCCCTATCCGTCGGGAGCAGGTTTGCACGTAGGGCATCCGCTCGGTTACATTGCTTCGGATATCTACGCCCGCTACAAACGGCTGAAAGGCTTCAACGTGCTGCATCCCATGGGCTATGACGCCTACGGTCTGCCGGCCGAACAATACGCCATCCAGACAGGGCAACACCCTGCCGTTACGACAGAGCAAAATATCAAAAGATACAGGGAACAACTTGACAAAATCGGTTTCTCGTTCGATTGGGAGCGCGAAGTACGCACCTGCGACCCCGAATTTTATACATGGACTCAATGGGCATTCTGCCTGATGTTTCACTCGTATTACTGTTATGACGCAAAACAAGCCCGACCGATTAATGAAATCATTGAATGTTTTGAAATTCAGGGGAATAAGAATCTGAATATTGCCCAAACCGAAGAACTGCATTTCACGGCGGACGAATGGAAATCGTGGGACGAGCGCAAGCAGCAGGAAACGCTTATGAACTACCGCATTGCGTATCTTGCCGATATGAGCGTTAACTGGTGTCCGGCCTTGGGTACGGTGCTGGCTAATGACGAGGTCAGCGAAGGCGTTTCGGTCAGAGGCGGTCATCCTGTCGAGCAACGCAAGATGAAGCAGTGGTCGTTGCGGGTCTCGGCGTATGCACAGCGGCTTTTGGACGGCTTGGATACAATCGACTGGACCGACTCGCTGAAAGAAACGCAACGAAACTGGATAGGACGCTCGGAAGGCGCCGAACTCAATTTCAAAATCTCAAATATCAATTCGCAACTAACCGTTTTCACGACACGAGCCGACACTATTTATGGCGTTACTTTTATGGTGCTTGCGCCTGAAAGCGAGTATGTGCCTTTGATTGTTACTCCCGAACAGAAGGCCGAAGTAGATGCTTACATCGAAAGCGTCAAACGCCGCACAGAGCGCGAACGCATTGCCGACCGCAAAGTCACAGGCGTTTTCAGCGGTTCGTATGCCATAAATCCTGTGAACGGCGCCGAGATTCCCATCTGGATATCCGACTATGTATTAGCCGGTTACGGTACAGGCGCTATCATGGCCGTTCCCGCGCACGACAGCCGCGACTATGCTTTTGCCCGATATTTCGACCTGCCGGTTATCCCGCTGATTGAAGACGCCGACGTAAGCGAAAAAAGTTTCGACGCCAAGGATGGAATCATGACTAATTCAGGTTTCTTGAATGGTTTGACCGTGAAGGAAGCGATTGAGAAAGCCAAAGAATATATCGAAGAAAACGGCTTGGGCAAAGTGAAAGTCAACTACCGCCTGCGCGACGCCATTTTCAGCCGCCAGCGCTACTGGGGCGAGCCTTTCCCTATCTATTACAAGGACGGAATGCCCTATACCGTTGCTCCCGAAGACCTGCCGATAGAGCTGCCCGAAGTGGATAAATTTCTCCCCACCGAGACAGGCGAGCCGCCGTTGGGCAGGGCGAAAGACTGGAGTTATGATGCAAAATAAAAAATGGAAACGACAAACAATAATTTAGACCGCTTTCTTTCTGCTCAAAGCAGTGATTATCAAATAAGAATATGAGTTTATCAAAAATACAGACCGATTTTATCACCGAAATCAAGCAAAAAATTCGGCAGGCGCAGTACGATGCTATGAAGGCAGTTAATGTGCAGTTAATCAACCTTTATTGGGAGATTGGCAAGTCCATTGCCGAAAAACAGGCAGAGAGTTGGGGCAAGTCGATAGTGCCGGCTTTGTCAAAAGAATTGCAGTCGGAGTTTCCGGGTGTAAGTGGCTTTGCGGTTGCAAACCTATGGTCGATGGCGCAGTTCTATACTGAATATCATGCAGTTGAAAATCTCCAACCATTAGTTGGAGAAATCAGTTGGACAAAACATATCGCGATCATGAACAAGTGTAAGGATAGTCTTGAACGCGAGTTTTACATTCGTTCAACGCGAAAATTCGGTTGGACAAAAAATGTGCTGATCAATCAGATCGGGAATAAAATCTACGAAAAATATCTGGCAAATCAAACAAATTTTGATGAAACATTGCCTGAAAAGATTAAAAATCAGGCCGTTTTGGCTGTGAAAGATGAATATTCTTTCGGCTTCCTTAACCTTGCCAACGAGCATTCCGAGAGCGAGTTGGAAAATGCCTTGGTAAGCAATATTCGCAAGTTCTTGCTTGAAATGGGTGGATTCTTTACTTTTGCAGGCAATCAATTTCGCGTGGAAGTAGATGATAAAGAGTACTTTATTGATTTATTACTATTCCATCGTCAGTTGCAGTGTCTAGTGGCGGTAGAACTGAAAATCGGCGAGTTTCAGCCTGAATATAAAGGGAAAATGGAATTTTATCTGTCTATTTTGAACGATAAAGTCAAGCTACCCAACGAAAACGATGCAATCGGCATTATTATTTGCAAGGAGAAAAACAGAACGGTAGTAGAATATTCGCTAAAAACAAGCGCTTTGCCTATCGGCGTAGCGACTTACACTACAACGGCAATTTTGCCCGAAAACTATTGGAGACTTTTACCAAGCAGTGAGGAAATAAATGAAAAATTAAGAGAGTTGTAAATCAAAATATAGAACTATGAGTGTAGTTGAACAGATTTCGGAGCATAGGAATTATGCGGCTCGACCTATTACTGTCAAGGAGATAAAACCGCATCCCAATGCCGACAGACTCAAGATAGCCGTCGTCAATGGCGAAGACGTGATTGTCGATTTGAATACGCATGTCGGCGATAAGGTTGTGCTTTTCCCTATCGAGTGCAAGATAAGTCAGTTGTTTTTGGCCGAAAACAGTCTGTACCGCACAGGTCAGGGCGAAAACAAAAACCCCGGGAAGACAGGTATGTTCGACAAGCACGGTCGCGTGCGGGCTATACGCCTGCGTGGCGTCGTGAGCAACGGATTTATAGTGCCGCTTTCGCATTTCGATTTCCTCAACGAGGAAGGTGAAAATGTTGCCGGCGAAATACTGGAAGCAGAGTGCTTCGATACCGTCAAAGGCATTACTATATGCGAGAAGTACGTAGTCAAGCACAAGAATCCCAAAACACAGAATTACAAGCCCAGAAAGAACCTTTCGGAGAAAATCGTTGACCGCCAGTGGCGCTTCCATTACGAGACCGAGAGACTTGACAATCATTTGGAGCAAATCATGCCGCAGTATCGCATTCATATATCCTACAAGCTGCATGGCACTTCGATATGCGTAGGGCGCGTTTTGGTGCACAAATTCAAGTGGCGTCCCTTAGTTTGGCTGGCAAATATATTTCTGGGCGGCAATGTGTATTACCGCGATGTATGGTCGAGTCGGCGCGTTATCAAAACTCCCGCATACAAGAAGGTTAACCGCGTTTTCTATGAAGACGACATCTGGACTCGCGTTTATACTGATGTTTTGAAGGGCAAACTCGCCGACGGACAAAGCGTTTACGGCGAGATTGTAGGCTTCCTGCCTAACGGCTCTTCCATTCAGGGAGAATACGATTACGGTTTCAAGCAACCCGACGCGCAGGAATATGTCAACGGCATTCATTACGGACTGTTTGTTTACCGCATCACCAACACGAGCAAAACAGGCGTCGTCAGTGAGCTGGACCCCTTTGAGGTGGCCGGGTGGTGCAAGTCGAACGGATTGCAACCGGTACCCTACCTTGATTCGGGCAAGACTACCGATTATGTGCCGTACACTCCCCCCGAAAATGCTACCGAAGAGGAGCAGGCAGACTATCTGCAACGCTGGCAAACGCAGTTGTACGAGCGATTGAAGCAGAAACCCGAATTTTATATCGAAAAGCGTTGCTATCTATGCAAAAACAACGTGCCTGCCGAGGGTATCGTTATACGGATAATTGATAATAACGAGGCATTCAAACTCAAGAGCAAGGCGTTTTTGCTGAAGGAAACAGAGCAATTAGACAAAGGAACTGAAGATATTGAAGGATAAAAATCAAATGAAAGAAACAACAGTAACAGTACGGAGATGTGATTTCTCCAATGCGGCTGATATTAAGGCGTTTGGCGAGCTGCTCAACGCTTATATTGCCGACGAGATGGGAGGCGGCAAACCCTTGACGCCCTCGCAGCAAACGCTCTTGACGGAGAAACTTGACAAAGACTATAAGTCGGCAGTTTTGCTGGCTTTATGTGATGGCGTGTATTGCGGTATGCTGGTCGCTTTCGAGAACTTTTCGACCTTTACAATGCACCCGATGCTAAACATTCACGATGTGATTGTGTTGAAGGAATATCGGGGTAGAGGCATAGGTCGAAAGCTGCTTGAGAAGATAGTAGAGACGGCCGACGGTCTTGATTGCAGCCGGGTTACTCTGGAAGTCCGCCACGACAACCTTGTTGCCCGGAATCTGTATGCCTCGCTGGACTTCAAGGACACTTCTCCGCCAATGTATTACTGGCGCAGGGAACTGAATAAAGATGATTTTAAACATTAATAAACAATTATGATAACATTAGACCAACTAAAAGAACTGTTGGAACGCGAGGATGCGTTGAGGAGGTATCTTTGACGTCGATGCCAAGACCGTTCAGCTCGAAGAAGAAGAGCTGAGAACTCAAGACCCTGCTTTCTGGGCAGACGCCAAACGTGCAGATGCACAGATGCAGATAGTCAAGGGACTGAAGAAATGGCTTGAACTCTACAGGGAAGTGCATGATGCAACGGAAGAGTTGAGCCTCGCTTTCGAGTACGTCAAGGAAGGCGTAACGAGCGAAGAAGAGGTGGATGCGGCATACGCACGCACAAAGAAACTGGTTGAGGACTTGGAGTTTCGCAACATGTTACGCGAGGAAGCCGACCAGATGAGTTGCGTCCTCAAAATCAACTCCGGCGCCGGCGGCACCGAGAGTCAGGACTGGGCACAGATGCTTATGCGTATGTATATGCGCTGGGGAGAAGCCGGCAAGTTCAAGGTCTCCATCACCAATCTGCTGGACGGCGACGATGCAGGCATCAAGACCGCAACCATACAGATAGAAGGCGACTATGCCTACGGTTATCTGAAGGGCGAGAACGGAGTGCATCGCCTTGTGCGGGTGTCGCCCTACAACGCTCAGGGCAAGCGCATGACCTCGTTTGCATCCGTCTTTGTTGCCCCGCTCGTTGACGAGACTATCGAAGTGAACATCAATCAGGCCTGTATCTCGTGGGATACCTTCCGTTCGAGCGGAGCAGGCGGTCAGAACGTCAACAAGGTAGAATCGGGCGTCCGCCTGCGTTATCAGTACAAAGACCCCTACACCGGCGAGGAAGAGGAAATACTTATAGAGAACACCGAAACCCGCGACCAGCCCAAAAACCGTGAGAACGCCATGCGGCATCTGCGTTCCATACTGTACGACAAGGAGATGCAGCATCGTTTAGCGGAGAAAGCCAAGGTAGAGGCCGGCAAGAAAAAGATTGAATGGGGGTCGCAGATACGCAGTTACGTTTTCGACGACCGTCGCGTCAAAGACCATCGCACAAACTATCAGACATCCGACGTCAACGGCGTGATGGACGGCGAGATCGACGACTTTATCAAAGCCTATCTGATGGAATTCGGGTGATTCTTTTGCAATTTTGTTGCGGAGTAAGGCCACGTTCTGTAGCGTTGAAGATAAATCTTTTGGCAACTAGTGCGCTAACGGCTTGAAGTGGTGCGAGGGCAAAAAAAATCACTTATTTGTTTGGTTATATAATTATTAATATGTAACTTTGCAGCTTGAAAGAAGAGAAATTATATTCAGAGAGATGAATTAATAAATTAATTATCAAACAATTAAAATTCAAAAAAGATGATCAAAGTAGGTATTAATGGTTTCGGACGCATCGGTCGCTTAGTCTTCCGTGCTGCACAAGAGAGAGACGACATTCAGGTTGTAGGTATCAACGACCTTATCAGTG
>JAITPL010000197.1 GCA_031289445.1 Tannerella sp. | reverse complement strand
GCTGCCTCTCTACGCTGATTTCTCGCGTATTTCGACGCGGCGGATTTTGCCGCTTATAGTTTTAGGCAGTTCGCTGACAAATTCGACGACGCGAGGATATTTGTAAGGAGCGGTTACGCGCTTGACATGTTCCTGTATCTCGCGGATAAGTTCTTCGCCTGCACGCGGCGCATATTCCTTCGACAGGACTATGGTTGCCTTGACTATCTGGCCGCGTATTTCGTCGGGTACGCCGGTTATGGCGCATTCTACAACGGCCGGATGCGTCATCAGGGCGCTCTCGACCTCAAACGGCCCTATGCGGTAGCCCGAACTTTTTATCACATCGTCGGCGCGACCTATAAACCAGTAGTAGCCGTCTTCGTCACACCATGCCACATCGCCGGTGTAATACAGTCCGTCGTGCATTGCTTCGAGAGTACGCTCCGGATCGCGGTAATATTCCTTGAACAAACCGACAGGCCGTTTGTCGATATGTATCACAATCTGTCCCTGCTCGCCGTCTTCGGCCTTTGTGCCGTCGGGACGCAGCAAATCGACCTCGTATTGCGGATTGGCAAGTCCCATTGAGCCGGGTTTGGGAGTAGTCCACGGAAAAGTGCAAACCGAGAGTGTTGTCTCGGTCTGTCCGAAGCCCTCCATCAGTTTGATACCCGTCAGTTTATAGAATGCGTCGAATACCGACGGATTAAGCGCTTCGCCTGCAATAGTGCAGTATTTGAGCGAGGACAGGTCGTAGCGGCTCAAGTCTTCGCGGATAAGGAAGCGGAAGATGGTCGGCGGCGCGCAGAGGGAAGTTATCTTGTAATCCTGAATCATACGCAACATATCGGCGGGAGTAAATTTCTCGTGGTCGTAAACGAACACTGCGGCGCCTGCTATCCACTGGCCGTAGAGTTTGCCCCAGACGGCTTTGCCCCAGCCTGTATCCGCAATAGTGAGATGCAGACTGTCTTCGTTGAGATTGTGCCAGAAACTGCCTGTAGTGATATGTCCGAGCGGATAGAGGAAATCGTGGATAACCATCTTAGGCTCGCCGGACGTGCCCGAAGTGAAATACATCAGGAAAGTATCGTCGTTGGTATTGACATGCTCCGGTCGGACGAAAGGCGCCGCATTGGCTATACCCTTGTGGAAATCGTCGAAATCATCGGCCAAAACAGGGCCTACGGATACAAGCGTCTCGACGGTAGGCGAGGCGGGCAATGCTTCGCGCACATGTTCGAGGATGGCCTCTTCGCCGGCGCAAACAATCATCTTGATGTTGGCTGCATTGGCGCGATAGGCTATGTCCTTTTTGGTTAACAGGTGCGTTGCGGGGATGACGATTGCGCCGAGTTTATGCAGCGCAATTATCGCAAACCAAAACTCGAAGCGGCGTTTCAGTATCAGCATCACCATATCGCCCGCACGCAGGCCGAGCGACTGGAAATAAGAGGCCGTGCGGTCGCTGTAGTCCTTTATCTCGGCAAAGGTGAAATCTCTATGCTCACCCCTGTCGTTAGTCCAGCAAAGAGCTTTCTTTTGCGGAGCCTCGGCGGCCCATGCGTCCACCACATCATAACCGAAATTGAAATTTTCGGGAGCTTTTATCTTGAAATTCTTACGGAAATCTTCCTGCGACACGAAGGTCGTCTGCTCTAAAAAACGTTCTAGCATCTGTTAAAAAATTTAGAAAATTATTGCAATAAAATTTACTTCGCGACCGTCAAGCGCCTTCATGCCATGCGGCAGTTCGGAGTTGAAATATATGCTGTCGCCCTCTTCGAGGATAATCTCTTTAGCGTTGATTTGCAGCAACATGCGTCCGCTAATCACGTAGTTAAATTCCTGTCCCGCATGAGTGTTCTCATAGACAGGCTCACTGTCAGGCTTGGGATGCACCGTAACCAGGAACGGGTCGGCTTTCCGCTTGGAGAAACCGGCGGCAAGCGACTGGTACTTATAGGCTTTCGTGCGCTCTACGGAAATACCTTTGCCTTGTCGGGTAACGAAATACGCGCTCATCTTCGGCTCGTCGCCAAACATAAGGGTAGTCAGTTCGATGCCGTAAGCGCCGGCGATGCGGTGCAGCAGACTGACGGAAATATCCACCGTTCCGGTCTCTATCAGACGGTACTCGTCGGCCGTAATATTGCAGGTTTGCGCCATGTCTTCGACGCTGATTTCCATCACGTCGCGCAGGCCTTTCAAGCGTTCTGCTATTTGTCTAATCTCTTCGTTCATATATCTGTTATTTTTTGTAAATATGTAATAAACTGTTCTATTTGCGGCATTAATGCTTGCCTGTCGTCGTTAATGACGAGGTAATCCGCCCTGCTGCGTTTCAGTTCGTCCGGCATCTGTCGATTCATGCGCCTTATAATCTCCGCTTCCGAAGCATTGTCTCGCTGCATGGCGCGGCTCAGTCGCAAAGCAACCGGCGCAAAAACCGTCAACACCAAATCGAAGTTTTTTTCCAGTCCGGCTTCATATATTATAGCCGATTCCATCACGCAAACATTTGATTGACAACTCTTTGTCCACTCATTGAAATCTTCCGTCACTACCGGATGAATGATAGCGTTCACTTTCCCAAGCAGATGCTCGTCGGCAAAGATGCGCGATGCAAGTTGCTTGCGGTCAAGCCCTTTATCGGTATAAATATCCTTGCCGAAAAGCGCCTGTAAACCGCTGCGTATTGCGGGCGAGGTCTCGGTCAGGCGCTTGCTCTCGTCATCGGCCCGGTAAACGGACAGACCCGACATTTCGAGCAGCCTTGATACTACCGACTTGCCGCTGCCTATACCGCCTGTGACGCCTGCCTTAATCATTCCTCAACTTCTCGATGATAAACTCCAATTCCTCCGGTACAATGACCGGATTGACTGCATAAGCAGGGCTTTTAGTCAGCTTGAGGGCGATCTTGCCTGTCGTCTGTTTTGCCTTGAAATCGCTGAAAGGTATCATTATTTCAAGCTCTTCGGCGTTCAACGCTTTGAATTGCGAGAGCGGCAGGCTGCAAATGACTTCAACCGAAGCCGGAAACAGTCGCAGCACGTAGTTCGACGGTATATTGGGGCAAACAACCCCGACACGAAGCTTCTTCTCCGTATATTCCTCGACGGAAATAAGCGCCTTGACCGATGTGCGCTCCGCCTTGATACCGGCAGGCAAATCCAACTCAAGCGTTACTTCTTTCTTGGCCGAAAGGTTTTTGAAAGCAAGAGGCTTGGTTGATATAAAGCGCATGGTATCAAGCGTTTTCTTACTGCCGTAAACCTTGACGCCGTCTTCCAAAACCCTTATGCTGTCGGACATACGAAAACCCGCCTTAGTCTGCACGTCGATGTTGGGCGCTACCGGCAACACGCTGTTGCTCATGCGGTCGATATGCAGCCTTATTTCACCAGGCTCAATCGACACGATGTTAGAGGTGTTCAGCAACTGCAATTGCCTCGCGACTGCTTTCTCCAACAACTCGTGCGACAGAAAGAGAATCGTGTCGTTCGACTTTGCCAGATCGGATACGGAAATATTCACCGGCGTCGATTTAGCTTGCCACAAATACGACAGCAGGGTGAGGCCTCTGTCCTTCAGCAATATATTGATTGTTTGAGGCGTATCTGCGGCCAAGACCCAGTCTAAAGGCAAATCTTCGTAGTTCAAGCGGCGCGTTATCTTGCGCTGTCCGTCCTGTTGCAGGTTGAGCAGAAGCCAGAAGCTAAACGCAAGCAACAGAAAGAAGCCAAAGATAAGTATTTCTTTCCATTGTTTGTTACCTTCAATCTCCAAGCGTTTGCTATCAACGTTCAACATTCGGCCGTCAAACTTTATTTCTGTGGAACATCTTCGGACGATGCAAAAACAGAGGTCTTATCGACGCGGATACGCACTCCGTCAGCCACTTCTACAAGCAGGCTCTTGTCGCCCATCTCCTTGATGCGGCCATGAATACCGCCGGCAGTAACGACCTTGTCGCCTGTCTGCATAGCCTCGCGGGCTTTCTGCAAGTCTTTCTGCCGCTTCTGTTGCGGGCGAATCATAAAGAAATAAAAGATCGCTACCATGGCAACAATCATTATGATGCCCATCGAACCGCTACCGCCGGCTGCGGCAGGTTCCTGCAATAATACGTTTAATACTGTGTTCATATAAATTGAATTTTAAAAAATACTGTTGATTAGGCTGCAAAGGTAATAAATTATTCCTTCATCAGCAATTTTTCGTCTTTCAGTTCGTTGACTATGGCGTCGAGAATACCGTTGATAAAGATGCTGCTCTTGGGCGTGCTGTAGTACTTGGCGGCGTCGATATACTCGTCAAGCGTAACTTTTATCGGTATCGACGGAAAGCCGAGCAGCTCGGCCAAAGCGGTCTGCATGATGACGATATCCATGCTTGCAATGCGTTCCGAGTCCCAGTTTTTTGTCAGATTGAATATGCGTTCGCGATACTCGGCGGCGTGAAGAATAGAGTTGCGGAAGAGATTCAGGGCGAACTCAAAATCCTCGTTACTGTTGTACATCTGTATCAGCTCCTGCTTGCTGCCGTTCTCCTGCTCAAAGCGCTTGATGGTCTTGATGACAAACGATTCGATGATGTCAATATCCTCGTTCCAGTAGATGCTTTTATCCTCCAGATAAGCGTCTATATCCTCGTTGTCCGAGATTATGCGCTTGAAGACGATACGCCAGAAATCCCTGTCGGTATCATACGTGTCTTCTTCCTGCCTCAGATAATTGCTATAGACGTCCGATTTAAGAATCATGTCCAGCACGTCCTTGACAAAACTCTTGTCGTCAATCCAAGTCAGGCAATGCTCCTTGACGTAGGCTTGCAGGGTCTCGTTTTCCTCGACCTGACGGGCGAAACGGTTGTTCAGCAGCCGCATGTCGGGGTTAAGCTCTTCGTCGGAGGGGCGATACTTGTTGCGGCGCGAATCGACCAACAGCTCGTAAGCGCGGGTAAGCTCGACTATCAGTAGCAGGAAATAATTGTACAGGTCATACGACATGCGCAGACTCAGAAGCAGTTCGTTCTCGGCCGCTTTGAGTTCGATAGGCTCTTTTTGATAGTAAGCATATACCATCTGCAGTACCTTTATTCGGATTAAAACTCTATTAATCATCTATTTTTTTTACTTTTTCGAGACACAAAAGTACTGTAAATTTCGAAATAAAAAAAATCATTCGTATATTTGCAGTGAATTCAATCAAGATATTATGGAAAAAAGATTTTTAGGACTGATAGAAAAAAGCATCCGTGAACACTGGGAGATGCCTGTATTTTCCGACTATGAGAGCGATACGTTCCTCTATCGGGAGATGGCTGTAGAGATTGAGAAACTGCATATTATTTTTCAATCCGCCGGCATTCGGAAAGGCGACAAAATAGCTATCATCGGACGCAACTCCGCCCGCTGGGGGATAAGTTTCTTCGCAACGCTGTCTTATGGCGCTGTGGCTGTCCCTATTTTGCAGGATTTTACGCCCGATAGCGTGCATAACCTCGTCAACCACTCGGACGCCAAAATCCTGTTTGCGGCTCAGCATAACCTCAACGCTCTCAGTCTTGCCGAGATGCCCGCTCTTAATGCGCTTATGCTGATAGAAAATCTTTCCGTCGCAGCGGGCAGCGAGGAGGTCAAACAGGCTCATGCCTCGCTCGACAGTCTCTTTCAAAATAAATATCCCGACTTCAAGCCTTCGGATATCGCTTATCACGTAGAGCAGCCCGACGAACTTGCCATCATCAACTACACATCGGGGACTACAGGCTTCTCGAAGGGCGTGATGCTGCCCTATCGCAGCCTGTGGAGCAACACGCAGTATGCCTACGACCGGCTGCCCTTTATCAATGACGGCGATCACTTTGTGTCCATGCTGCCGATGGCACACATGTACGGTCTGGCTTTCGAGACGCTCAACGGCGTCAATAAGGGCTGCCATATACATTTCCTGCCACGTATCCCGTCGCCCAATATTGTGGTCAAATCGTTCGCCAAGATACACCCTGCGCTGGTTATAGCCGTGCCGCTGATTATAGAAAAAATCGTGCGCAATCGCGTTTTTCCGATGCTCAACAAGCCGATTATTAAGCTCTTATATAACACTCCTCTGCTTAAACGTCTTATTAAAGCTCAGATAGTCAAGCAGTTGAATGCTGCCTTCGGGGATGACTTTGCGGAGATAATCATTGGAGGAGCAGCCATCAGCAGCGATGTAGAGGCTTTTCTGCGCTCTATAGGCTTCAGATACACAATAGGTTACGGTATGACGGAGTGTGGGCCTTTAGTCGCCTACGAGCAGTGGGACTCTTTCAAGCAAGGCTCTGTAGGGCGCATCGTTGACCGCATGGAAGTTCGCATCGACTCGACGGACGGAAGCGATACGGGAGAGATACTTGTGCGCGGAATGAGTACAATGACAGGCTATTACAAGAATCCCGAAGCTACCGCCAAGGCTTTTACCGAGGATGGCTGGATGCACACCGGCGACCTTGGCCGCATCGACAGCGACGGTTTCCTGTTCATTTGCGGACGCAGCAAGACTTTGCTTCTCGGCTCAAACGGACAGAATATCTATCCTGAAGAGATTGAGAGCGTACTCAACAGTATGCAGTATGTGGTTGAATCACTGATAGTTGCACGAGAGAATACCGAGACCCGCAAGCAGATACTCGTTGCCTTGATATATCCTGCGTATGCACAGGCCACGAAAGACGGTCATTCTCAAGAAGCTCTGCATGGTATAATGAGCAAAAATATCACTCGTCTGAACGCCAAAATGCCTTATTACAGCAAGATTACGGAGTTTGTCTTGCAGGAAAAGGAGTTCGAGAAAACCCC
>JAITPL010000031.1 GCA_031289445.1 Tannerella sp. | reverse complement strand
GACTGTAAAAATGATATTGATAATACCCATAATAACGGTGGATGACATTCCGTCGGCTCCTGCGCTTTCGAAAATGCGCGGAGCAAAATACAACACTGCATTAATGCCTATCGCCTGTTGGAATACGGATAAAAGGATGCCTATCAAGACCACCAATACGCCGTAAGCCAGCAGTTTTTCGGTCTTTTCTTTCGAGGTCGCCACAATATCCGCCAATATATCTTTGGCTCGCGCTGCGCCGTTGACCTTAGTCAAAATCCGCATCGCTTCTTCGTTTTGCCCTATAAGAACAAGATAACGCGGGGTTTTGGGAACGAAGAAAAGCAGCACGCAAAATATAGCCGCCACATAAGCCTCCGATACAAACATAAGTCGCCAACCGTTAGCAATGGTCCATGAGTCGGACGCGGCATTAACCGTCAGCAGACCGTCGGCAGACTTGTCGATAATAGGATTGGTATGATCGCCAAGTATCAGATAATTAACAAAATAGACGACAAGCATACCGAAGATGATTGCGAATTGATTGCATGAGACCAGCGTTCCGCGAATCTTCGACGGAGCTATTTCGGCAATATACATCGGCACGATAGCCGAAGCCAAACCGACGCCTATGCCGCCCAGAATGCGGTAAAGATTGAACGCAATCATAAGGTTGAAACCCTTAGGATCGAACAGAAATTCAGGGTTATACGAGCCTAAAGCTGAAAGAAAAAACAGCACTGATGCGAATCGCATTGAATTGCGCCGTCCATATCGGGAGGCGAAGAAACCGGAAATAAATCCTCCGATAACGCATCCGATGAGAGCGCTGGCGCAGGTAAAGCCGTGCCAGCCCTTGTGGTAGAATTCGCCTGCCTGCAGGAAAAATCCTTCCAAGCCCTTTTCTGCCCCCGAAATCACTGCCGTATCGTAACCGAAGAGCAAGCCGCCAAGTGTCGCTACCAAGGTGATGCTGACGATGTAGCCCAAGTTATAATCTCTTTTCATAGACTTAGACGTACATATTTACAATTGCTTCGTACAGTTCCTGTTTGCCGCTGATTTGAGCAGGCTCGCCATTCGATTTGGCATAAGCGACCAAGTCGTCGAGCGATAGTTTGCCTTCCTCAAATTCCTTGCCTTTACCGCTGTCGAACGAAGAATAACGATCTTTCAGCAATTGAGGAATGGATGATTCTTCGAGAATGGCGGCTGCGCCTTCCAGAGCGTGCGCAAAGGTATCCATTCCGGCGATGTGAGCAATGAAAATATCTTCCAGATCGGTCGAACTGCGGCGTGTCTTGGCGTCGAAATTTGTGCCGCCGCCCTGCAAACCGCCATTCTTGAGGATGACAAGCAAGGCCTGCGTCAGTTCGTAAGCATTAACAGGGAACTGGTCGGTATCCCATCCATTCTGGGCGTCGCCGCGGTTGGCGTCGATTGAGCCAAGCATATCGGCGTCGGCAGCGCATTGCAGTTCGTGCTCGAAGGTATGACCGGCCAATGTTGCATGGTTTACCTCAATGTTGAGTTTGAAATCCTTGTCTAATCCGTTGGCGCGAAGGAAACCTATAACTGTCTCGGCATCAACGTCATACTGGTGTTTCGTCGGCTCCATCGGTTTAGGCTCAATCAGGAAATTGCCCTTGAAACCTTTTGCGCGGGCATAGTCGCGGGCAGCCGTCAAAACCTGCGCCAGATGTGCCTTTTCGCGTTTCATTTCGGTGTTGAGCAACGAATAGTAACCTTCGCGACCGCCCCAAAACACGTAGTTTTCGCCGCCAAGTTCGATTGTAGCGTCCAAAGCGTTCTTGAGTTGAACAGCTACGCGGGCTACTACGTTGAAATCGGGATTAGTAGCCGCACCGTTAGTGTAACGCTTGTGTCCGAACACGTTAGCCGTGCCCCACAACAGTTTGATGCCTGTCTCGGTCTGTTTCTGTTTAGCGTAGGCGACGATAGCTTTGAGGTTGGCCTCATATTCTTCAATCGAAGCGCCTTCCGACACTAAATCGGTGTCGTGGAAACAGTAGTAGCCGATGCCGATTTTCTGCATAAACTCAAAACCGGCGTCTAATTTTTGTTTTGCCAGCTCGACCGGACAATCCGATCCTTCCGTCCATGGGAATTTTTTAGTACCCGGGCCGAAAGGGTCGCCTCCGTCAGCGCAGAGGGTGTGCCACCACGCCATAGAAAACTTGAACCAGTCTTTCATCTTCTTGCCATAGACTACCTTTTCGGCGTCATAATAGCGGAATGCTAAAGGATTTTTACTCTCTTTACCTTCAAATTTGATTTGTCCCACTGTGGGGAAATAAGTTGTTGTTGCCATATAAATAATATAAATAAATTATAAATTGTGAATTGTGAATTATAAATTAAAAGTCGGAAATCGGAAGAATTTTAAAAATTATCAATTATCAATTGTCAATTGTCAATTATCATCAATTATCAATTAATTAGTTGTTTCTTCCATTTATCGTATGCTTCCGAAACGGCTTGGATATTGGGCGCCGAGGGTGTTACAACCGCTACGCGCTTTAATGTACGGAAAGCCTCTTCGGGATTTTTGTAGATACCTATACCTATGCCGGCGCCACGCGCTGCACCGATAGAGCCATCAGTGTTATACAGTTCGATAGTCGCGCCGGTAATATCCGAGAGCGTCTGCCGGAAGACCGGGCTGAGGAACAGGTTGGCATGACCGGCGCGGATAGTCTTGGTCTCAATCCCCATGCCGTTCATGATATCCATGCCGTACTTGAACGAGAACGCTATGCCTTCTTGGGCGGCGCGTATCAGGTGAGCCTTGGTGTGGCGCAGGAAGTTGACGCCATGTATGGAACAGGCCGGCTCTTCGTTACACAACACTCTTTCTGCTCCGTTGCCGAATGGAATGATACTCAAACCCTCGCTGCCGACAGGAATTGTGGCCGCCTGCTCGTTCATCTCGGAATAGGAGATACCTTCGGATGCGACGTTATTGCGTATCCATGCGTTGAGGATAGCCGTACCGTTGATGCACAGCAGTACGCCGACGCGCGTTTGCGAAGCCGTATGATTGACGTGTGCGAAAGAGTTTACCCTCGACAAGGGGTCATACTTGGCATCGTCGTTCACGCCATAAACTACGCCCGAAGTGCCTGCCGTAGCCGCCACCTCGCCGGGGTTAAATACATTGAGCGAGAGCGCGTTGTTAGGCTGGTCGCCGGCACGATATGTTATCGGCGTTCCCTCGGTCAAACCCAGTTCCTTGGCGATGGCTGCCGTAACGCGCCCCTGCACTCCGAAAGTAGGCGCTATGTCGGGTATCAGCAACTGGTCGAAGCCAAAATAATCGTAGAGAACGCCCGCAGGTGCATTTTCCTTGAAATCCCAGGCGATACCTTCCGAAAGTCCTGAAGGTGTGGTATTTGCAATGCCTGTCATACGCAAGGCTATATAATCGCCGGGCAGCATGTAATAGCGTATCCTGGCAAAGTTTTCCGGCTCATTCTCCTTTACCCAAGCGAGTTTCGAGAGGGTAAAGTTACCGGGTGAGTTAAGCAGATTCTCAAGGCATTTATCGCCGCCCACATCTTTGAAAGCCCGCTCGCCATAAGGCACGGCACGGCTGTCGCACCAGATAATTGCGTCACGGATGATGCGATAATCACTGTCAACCAAGGTCAGTCCGTGCATCTGATACGAGATGCCGATAGCTGCAATCTGCGAAGTGTCAACTTGCGCCTGTTGCAAGACGGAGCGCGTGGCCTCTTTCAGGTTTGCCCACCAGGTCTCGGGGTCTTGCTCGGCCCATCCTGCCTTGACAGACTTTATTTCCATCTCTTTTTTAGGGTAAAAGTCGGATGCAAGCGCTTCGCCACTATCTGCGTCCACCAAGCTCGCTTTCACCGACGAACTCCCCAAGTCATAGCCTAATAAATATCTCATAAAATTATCAAATTTGATTGTATTTATACAGTCTTGCTGCACGATGCGGGACGTTTTTCTCGAACTCGTCAAGTTCGACAATGCTAGTCCACTTTTTGGCTTTTTTACGGAAGTTGCGAACATCCGAATGTGTCTGACTGACAGCGTCATAGAGTAGCCGCAGCTGTGTAAGCGAGAACTTGCGCGGCAACAGCTTGAACATCAGAGACGGATCAACATTAAACCAGTGCTTGATATAGTCCAAGCCTTGACGGATAATCGACGTATGGTCGAAAGCGAGATTAATACTGCCTATCTCGCTTATATTGTGCCAGTTAGTCGAGCGGTCATCCGAATCAAAGCTGATCTTGCGGTTGATTTTTATCAACGCCACGTATCCTACTGTTACGATGCGTTCAATCTTGATATGTGTGGTCTTTTCGAGCCAGAACACGTCGCGCGGGTTGCCGGAGCGTTGAGGGTCGCCAAAACAGTGAAACTGACTGAGGGGTATGTTTTTCAAGCCTGTCAGTTCGGTCAGCACTCTCGAAGCCGCGTCGTCGAGATCCTCATCCATATAGATGATACTGCCGGGTAACTTGTTATCGCTGTAGTCGCCGTTGTTTTCCTCAATATTCCGCTTTATCAGCAGGACATTAAGGTCTTTTCCGTCGAATCCGAACACAACGCAATCGACTGAAACATAAGGGTTATAAAGTCTTATTTTCTTCATTTTCTGTAAAAAGTTC
>JAITPL010000023.1 GCA_031289445.1 Tannerella sp. | reverse complement strand
CCCTTTCGGCAAGTGACCGGCGCTGACGTATTCACCGGCGGCGACTTGCCGGGATATGATGCGGCGACCGGACGTGTCTATCAATGTAAGATGCGCCGGTTGCGTCAATCCGCTTATATAAAATCCGTCCGTAACGGGATTGGGATAGAGCCGTACATCCGTTTCGCCGACTGCCTGAATCGAATTTGCGCCGTCGCCCGTCGGAATGTAGCCGCTTTCGGCAATCACTGCTTTGCCTTCGGCTGACTGAAGCCATTCGTACATCCTGTACGCCATCGAATTTTTGTCCAGATCGGAACGGATGGCGACATGCACCTCCGCTATGAAAGGATATGTTCCGTCCATTACGGTTTTTTCATTGGGGAATATGCCGTTGATGGCAATTTTGGGGACTCTTTCGTCCGGCGTCCGTACCATCGTTTCCTTATAATAATTAAACGTGTAGCTGATACTGTTCGCATCATTTATCACTTCGGGAAACACGCCGGCCATAGAGGCTATTTCGTCAACTTTGGGAAAATCGCCCATCGTCAGGTCTTTCATCACCAAACTTTCCATCACTTCCTGACTGCCCGAATTGCGGGGGCGGACAAAAGGGCGGATCTTTGCATCGTTGCCGCCGACTTGCTGCCAATTCGTTATGTTACCCGCGAAAATATCCCGAACCTGAGCGACCGTCAGCGTTCTCACAGGATTATTTTTATTAACGATAAAAACGAATGGATCAATCGCGATGGACGTTTCGATCAATGAAACGCCCGTTTCGTCGGCATGTGCCTGCTCGTCGGGCGAAAGGGTGCGATGCGTAAGGATCAGGTCGGTATTGTTGTCTATCAAATTGATAAATGACTCATGTGTTTGCGAGACTTTGATGCGTTCTCCAAACAAATCCCAATATTCGGGAATATCATCAAAAAGGACATCATCAAAAAGGGGTTCTACCGACCATTCTCCTACAATATTAGACCTCCATTCGTATGGGAAACCCAACAGTTTGCAGGCAACCAATCTGTTCAACGGCTTGGTAGAAGTAGAACCGTCCACCCGCGGATAATTGTCAATCGTGATGCCCTCCACTGTGCGCAGTACATTGTTATTACTGCCGGTTACCTGTGCCGATGAGGAAAAAATCATACCGCATAATGTCAACAATAATAAATTCAATCTTCTCATTTTATTCTATTTTTTAAGTTTGTAATTATGCAAAGATAGCGATTTATCCGCTTATGCGACATTTTTTAGAACTCAAACACCGTTTCCTTGAAAATCTCCGACACTGTGGGATGAGGGAAGACGATTTCCTGCATTTCGCGGAGCGTCATCTCCTGTTCGATGGCCATACATGCGCCGTAGATCATTTCGCTGCAAGGGTTTCCCAGCATGTGAACGCCAAGCACTTCGCCGTATTTTGCGCCGACAAGCACCTTGCATAAACCTGTACCGCCTTCATTTTCAGCCACAAAGCGACCGGCATAAGCCATCGGCAGTTTGGCAATGCGATAGGCGACGCCTTCCTTGTTGGCCGTTTCTTCGGTCAGGCCGACGCCCGCCACTTCGGGATTGGTGTAAACGACGCCCGGAATAGCATTATAGCGCATTGTGTCGGGGCGACCGGTGAGGTTGTTGACGACCACTTCGCCCTCGCGGCTGGCTGTATGCGCCAACATCGAAAAGCCTGTAACATCGCCCGCAGCGAAGACGTTAGGCACATTGGTGCGCATCTTTTCATCCACTTTTACAGCGCCGCGCACTAACTCTACGCCAAGGTTTTCCAAACCCAGACCGGCTGTTACTGCCCGGCGTCCCACGCTGACAAGGATTTTGTCGCCCGCGGCTGACAGTTTGTCGCCCGCAGGAGTCTCGTAAACGACCTCGTTGCCCTTGACTTCCACTACTTTACACGAAAGATTGAACTTGATGCCTTTTTTGGCATAAATATCTCGCAGCATGGCGCTGATTTCGCTGTCCAGACCGCCCAGAATTTCGGGAAGCATCTCTATGACCGTTACTTCGGTGCCTATACTGTTATAGAAACTTGCAAACTCCATGCCAATAACGCCTCCTCCGATGATAACGAGAGAGCGCGGCTGTTCGGTCAGTTGAAGGATTTCGCGGTTGGTCAGGACGATGTCGCCCGCTTCCTTAACGCCGGGAATGGGAGGCACAAAAGCTTCTGAGCCGGTGCAGACAAGCAAGTTTGCCGCCTTGAACGATTCGCTTCCCGCCGTGATTTCTATGCCTTCAGCCGAGCGTCCCTTGATGTAAGCCTCGCCTTTGACGACCTGCACCTTATGGGCCTTCATCTTGGAGCCTACTCCGGCAACCAGCTTTTTGACGACCTTGTTCTTGCGTGCCACGATCCTGGAGAAATCAAACGTAAGGCCCGAAACCTGCACGCCGTATTTGTCGCCGTGCAAAGCGCTGTCATAAACTTTTGCGCTGTAGAGCAGCGTTTTCGTCGGTATGCAGCCTTCGTTGAGGCAGACGCCGCCGAGTTCTTTTTTCTCGAACAAAACGACGTTAAGTCCTTTTGCTCCTGCGCGTTCGGCAGCTACATAACCGCCCGGACCGCCTCCGATAATTGCTAAATCTATCATGTATATTTTGTATTTTACAATTCAAATTCGAGATTCTCTATTTCTGTGGCAATCTGTTTCAGGAAGCGTGTTGCTTCGCCGCCGTCGAGTGCGCGATGGTCGTAGGTCAGGCTCAAGCCGATATGGGGAACGAAGCCGTAAACGCCGCCGCCAAGGTCTTTAGGGCGCGGGATGATAGTATTCACGCCGAGTATGGCGGCTTGCGGAAGATTTATGACCGGAGTAAATATTTCCACGCCGTAGTTGCCGAGGTTGGAAACCGTGAACGTGGCAGCTTCGGGCGAGAGCAAATCGGGGTCGATAGCGCCTTTCTTGCAAGCGCCGGCCACTTCTTTCAACTGCCTTGCGAGGCCTTGAATGGTGAGGTCGTCGGCGTTCTTGACTACCGGCACCATTAAGCCGCGTTCGGTATCGACTGCGAGGGCGAGATGCACTTTCGAGAAATAGCGGATGCCGTCGCCGAGGAAATGCGCATTGGCGTTAGGGTACTGTTTGAGGGCTTTGATAACAGCCATACAGACCATATCGTTGAGAGTAATATCGGTCGGGAAGCCGTTTTCAACAGCCTTTTTGACCTTCTTGCGCAGCGTCATGATGCGGCGGGCATCGGCGCTGAGGTGGTGCGTCAGTTGAGCGGAGTTTTGCAGCGATGCGTGCATGGCCTTCGCAATGATTTTACGCATGTTGGTAAGCGGTTTGACCACGCTGTCGGCTGCATAAACAGGGTTTTTGGCTGCTCCAACGTCTGTGCCTCTGGCTTTACCGGCAAGTCCGCTGCCCGAATCGGGTAAGGATGCGCCTGTTTCCTTGATAATCGCTTTGGCTAAAGGCGTTGTTTTCGGAGCTGCGTCGATAGCGGCTTGCACGTCGCGCTCGATAACCCGTCCGCCCGGGCCGCTGCCTGCAAGCGTTGTTGCCTGTACGGCGTTCTTGTCGGCTAAAGTTTTTGCGCGGGGCGAAACCGGAGACGCCTTGCCTGTATTTGAAGACGCAGAAGATGCCAAAGTTGCTGAAGACGCCGAAATTGCTGAAGTTGCAGAAGATACCGGGGTTGCCGCCGGTTTATCAATCTCTATCTTCGTCGAAACAGTCGGCTCTGTAACAGCCGCCGTTGCCGCCGTTTGAGTAGCCTGTGCGCTGCCTCCCGGACGAAATTCTTCAACCTCTTCGCCCGCGTTGCCTATGACCATAACATTGGTCAGTACAGGTATTTCATCTCCTTCGGCAAAAAATACTTCGAGTACCGTACCGGATATTTTGGCCTCTTCTTCAAAGGCAGCCTTGTCGGTTTCGTACGCAAAAAGTATGTCGCCCACTGCAACCGTGTCGCCTTTTTTCTTTAAAAACTCCGTCAGGATGCAACTTTCAACTGATTGCCCCTGTTTCGGCATAATAACTACTGTCGCCATAATGATATATATTTTAATGTTTTAATATTGTTTTCGAGCTGCAAAGGTACTGCCAAAAATAAATATATACAAATTATTTGTGATATTTTGCTCAACGCAAAGCTTCAGTACGAGCTTCAGCCTGACATGTATCTTTCGAGCCAAAAAAGGTTTGAGGGGCATCCGAGACATGCTTAACGAACTTCAATCCGACAAGTATCTTTCGAGCCGTACTATTCAAAGCGTCCTGATTTCCAAATGAATTGCAGAGGTTTGTCGTTGACAATGACCTTGGCTTTTTTCGCAGCCTCTTCGTCGAGATACTGTGGAGTAGTAAGTTCGGCAGTCAAATCGTTGCTGTCGGG
>JAITPL010000147.1 GCA_031289445.1 Tannerella sp. | reverse complement strand
CTTCGTAGTCTCGCCGGGAATCGAACCCGAATCTAAAGTTTAGGAAACTTCCATTCTATCCATTGAACTACAAGACCTTGATATGTAAAAAGCTGCCCAATTTCATGCCGGACAGCCTTCTCTACAGTTGCGGAGGCAGGACTCGAACCTACGACCTTTGGGTTATGAGCCCAACGAGCTACCACTGCTCCACTCCGCGATATTTTTTCCCTCTTAGGGACTGCAAAGATACGGCTTTTTTTTTAAAAAACAAATTTTTTGCATCTTTTTTCTGTTTTTCTTTGGTAATTCCGATTTCCTTGTGTACTTTTGCGCACAGATTTATCTAAAATGTGCATTTGTTATGTCAGAAACAACCAGCCGGACAAGGGCGATATTAATTGATGCAGCGCGGAAAGTGTTCGCACGCAAGGGCATAGCTCGGACAACAATGAACGACATTGCCAACGCCTCCCAGAAAGGGAGACGCACTCTCTACATGTACTTCAAAAACAAGGAGGAGATTTCCAATATTGTGATTGAGAACGAGATGGAGGGCCTGTGCGAGATGCTCGTGGCGGTCGAGAAAAAAGATTTACCGGCGGACGAGAAGCTCATAACCTTCATCTACACGCGACTGGATGCGTTCAAGGCTACCGTTTCGAGGAACGGCTCGTTGCGGGCCAACTTCTTCCACGACAGCTGGAACGTCGCCAAGGTGCGCAAGGGCTACAACCTGCAGGAGATCGCGCTGATAAAAAAGATACTCGCCAGCGGGATAAGCGAAGGCGTCTTTGTCATCCCCGACATCGAGACAACAACGCTTATCATCCATTACTTGCTGCGCGGTCTCGAAGTGCCCTATATTCGCGGTCTGCTGGGCGACACGCCCGACAGCCTTATACAACGCAAAAACAGTGTTATGAATCTTATTTTCAACGGAATAATAGCAAAAAAATGATGTATATTAACGCAACGGGATGTTATATCCCCGAACAGAGAATACCCAACGAATACTACACGCGGATAACGGGTTTGACCGACGAGTGGATAGTTCAACGTACAGGTATCAAGACACGTTCACGCGCACGCGAGGACGAGAATTTCAATACCATGAGCGTCGAGGCCGTACGCAATGCTCTGCCGGAGCTGACTTACGACATTCACGGGGTCGATTTGATTATCGCATCTACCTATTCGCCATTCGACACGGTCGGTACGGCGGCGCATGTCGTGCAGCACGAGTTCGGCATAGAGGGCGCAAAAGCTTTCACCATGTCGTCGGCCTGCTCCTCGTTTGTCAACGCTCTGGAGGTAGTCGAATGTTTCTTCGCCGCAGGCAAGTCGCGCCGCGCACTGATTCTCGGCGGCGACAAAAACTCGGCCTACGCAAATGAAGACGACCCTAAATCAGGCCATCTGTGGGGTGACGCCGCCGTCGCTTATTTCATTTCAAATGAACGTGTTACGGAGACCGACTATGAAGTACTGGAAATATCTACCGAGGGCCTGGGCTGTCTGGGCAAGGGGCCGGAGGGTATCCAGCTGCGCCCCCGCAACGGCGGTATAAGCATGCCTGAGGGTAGAGACGTGTTTTTTCAAGCCTGCACCATCATGCCGCGCAATGCCCGCATACTGCTCGAAAATAGCGGCTACACGTTTGACGACATGAACTATTTCATAGGTCATCAGGCTAATATGCGCATCCTCAAAAATATCGCCCAGAACATGAATTTTCCGGACGAGAAGATATTGAGCAATATAGAAGAGTTGGGCAACACCGGCTCGGCAAGTTGCGCTCTGGTCTTTGTGCAGAACAAGGCAAAGTTTCGCGCAGGCGACCTGGTTTGTATCAGCGTCTTTGGCGGCGGGTATTCATCCGGCGCATGCTTAATAAGAATTTAATTTTAATAACTTAACAATAAGATTTATATGAAACTATTAGAAGGTAAAACAGCGCTCATAACAGGAGCTGCTCGCGGGATAGGAAAGTCTATCGCGCTTAAATTCGCCTCGGAAGGCGCCAATATCGCGTTCACCGACCTGGCTATCGACGATAACGGCAAGGCAACCGAAGCCGAGATAGCCGCTCTGGGCGTCAAGGTCAAGGGCTACGCATCCAACGCCGCCAACTTCGACGACGCGCACAAGGTTGTCGAAGAGGCAGTAGCCGATTTCGGAAGTATCGACATCCTGGTCAACAATGCCGGCATCACGCGCGACGGACTTATGCTTCGTATGACCGAACAGCAGTGGGACGCGGTCATCAACGTCAACCTCAAGTCGGCATTCAACTTTGTCCATGCCGTTACTCCTGTCATGATGAAGCAGAAACACGGCAGTATCATCAACATGGCGTCCGTAGTAGGCGTGTCGGGCAACGCCGGTCAAGCCAACTATTCTGCCTCGAAAGCGGGTATGATAGGTCTTGCCAAGTCGATATCCAAGGAACTCGGCTCGCGCAATATCCGCGCCAATGCTATTGCTCCGGGCTTTATCATCACCGACATGACGAGCGCCCTGCCCGAAAAAGTGCGCGAGGAATGGGAGAAGACTATCCCTCTGCGTCGTGGCGGTACGCCCGAAGATGTAGCTAAAGTAGCGCTCTTCCTCGCTTCCGACCTCTCCTCGTATGTTACCGGACAGGTCATCCACGTTTGCGGCGGCATGAACACATAAACTATGGAAGTCATTTACGAGGACAATCACCTCATAGCGGTCAATAAGAACTGCCACGAGATAGTGCAGGGCGACAAGACCGGCGACACTCCTCTTTCGGACATGCTCAAACAATGGCTGCGGGAGAAGTATGCCAAGCCGGGGAATGT
>JAITPL010000130.1 GCA_031289445.1 Tannerella sp. | reverse complement strand
ATTGCGCTCACCGGTAAATAAGATTTCATGGATTTACCCGGAAGAATTAACGATATGTATTTTTCCTGTTCGGGTCATCTGAAATATTTGCCTGAACACATGGTTTTACTGCTGACCCGATATACCGTACTAATTCTCCCTACAAAAAAACAGGGACAATTATTGTTGTCCCTGCTTCACTAAAAAAATTTCAGTTATGAAAAGTTATGATTAAGACTTATCTTCTGTCTTGTTTTTTAGCTTTTGGTGCAAGCTACCGTCTTGGGCTTGCATCTCCCTAAACCCTTAGCCTCTTCGACCTAAGCTGATAACCTTGACCTGAGTCGGTAGTTATTCTTCGACCTCAGCCTTTTAGGCCTCAGACGCTTCTGTTTCCGGATTCTCCGGCACAGCCTCTTCAACAGCAACTTCGGCTATTGCCTCGGCAACTGCTTCAACAGGCGTCTCTACTGCGGCTTGTGCTTCAACAGCAACTTCGGCTACGGCCTCGGCAACTGCTGCTACTTCAACAACAGGCGCTTCGACTGTTGCTTTCTCCGGCGTTTTCTCTGCTTGCGCAGGAACTTCGCCTACAATGCTCTTGATAGAGATGATTGAGCGGTCGTTCTTCGTCTTTTGGAAGATGACTACGCCGTCTATCAGGGCATAAATGGTATGGTCCTTGCCAATACCTGTGTTCTCTCCCGGATGATGTGCCGTACCGCGCTGACGGACAATAATGTTTCCGGCTTTAGCGATCTCGCCGCCAAAGAGCTTCACTCCTAATCGCTTGCTTTCCGATTCGCGACCGTTCTTCGAACTGCCTACTCCTTTTTTGTGTGCCATTTGTTTGTTCTCCTTTCAACGTTTTATACAACAATCTCTTTAATACTCACTTCCGTAAACTGCTGACGGTGTCCGTTCAACTTACGGTGTCCCTTTCTCCGCTTCTTGTGGAAGATTAGAACTTTCTCTCCCTTGACAATGGGCGAAACTACTTCGCACACTACCTTGGCGCCTTCTACGGTCGGCGTCCCTACGGTAATCACACCGTCGGCGTCAACCAAAAGCACTCTGTCAAACTCTATCGTAGCGCCACCTTCTATATCTTGTATGTGGTGCACGAACAATTTTTTACCTTGCTCAACCTTAAATTGTTGGCCCTGAATTTCTGCTATTACGTACATCTGTCTAATAATTAACAGGTTATATCCCGAAGGTGGGCGCTATCTCTATCGCCACTTTTCTACCTGTGAGGAAAAATCGACCGCAAAGGTAGGGTTTATTTTTTTATCTACCAAATTTTTTTGCAATTATTTTTTGAATTTCATCGCAAACAGTCCGACAAAAGTTAGCAAACCGTTGATTATCAGCAGTTCGTAGCCGAAGCGGTAAGATGTATATCGTGAGCAAATAAAATCCAGACAGAAACAGGCTACAGGCGAGACGATGCAAATGAAAGGTACGGCGCGGTCGCGCACTTTGAAGCGGGTGAAGAGTCCGAAGACAAACAGTCCGAGCAGCGGGCCATAAGTATATGAGGCGATGGTGTAGATGGCGTCTATTACGCTACGGTCATTTAAAGCTCTGAACAGCAGTATGATAAAGGCGAAAAGAACGGATACGGCGAGATGTACGCGCAGTCGTGTGCGTTTGGCGTGCGTGGCTTCGAGGTTTTTGACGCCGAGAATGTCTATGCAGAATGAGGTGGTGAGCGCTGCCAGAGCCGAATCGGCGCTACTGAAGGCGGCGGCGATGATGCCAACGGTGAAGAATACGATTACGGATGAGCCTAACAAGCCTGAAGAGCAGAACAGAGGCAGGATATCGTCGCCCGAAGAGGGCAGGGCGACGCCTAAGTAAGCTGCCAGCGCAAGCATCATGATACCGAGACAGAGAAACAGAAAGTTGATGGGCGCAAAGGCTAGTCCATAGACATACATGTTTTTTTGAGCGTCGCGGAGGTTGCGGCAAGTGAGGTTTTTTTGCATCATATCCTGGTCAAGACCGGTCATCACTATCGGTACGAAAACGCCGCTAAGAAACTGTTTTACAAAGTGTTGCTTGCTGCCCCAGTTATCCAGCTCTAAAATACGGAAATGCGGACTGTCGGCAATAGTTCGCAACATGCCACCAAAGTCAAGTTCCATCTTTGTTTTCACCTGCCAGATGATAACAATCAGCATGGCTATGAGGCATAGCGCTTGCAGGGTGTCGGTCCATATTATCGTGCGTATGCCGCTACGGTAGGTATAGAGCCAGACGAGCAGCGTGCTTGCCGCTACGGTAACGGCAAAAGGTATCTGCCAGCGGTCGAAGACGTAGGTTTGAAGTATCAGCACGACGAGATACAGGCGGGCAGCTGCGCCGAGCATCTTGGACAGCAGAAAAAATGAAGCTCCGGTCTTGTAGGCGCTATGTCCGATGCGTCTTTCGAGATATTCGTAGATGGAGGTCAGGTTGAGTTTGTAATATAAAGGTAACAAGACCGTGGCAATCACAACGTATCCGAAGAAGAAACCGAAAACCATCTGCATGTATGTCATATCGGTAGCGCCTACCCAGCCGGGTACGGAGACGAACGATACGCCCGAAAGCGACGAGCCAATCATGCCGATAGCCACGATGTACCAGGGCGAACGGCGGTTTCCGAGAAAGAAAGCCTCGTTGTTCGTGTGCTTGCGACCGGTCAGCCATGCGACGCAGAGCAGCAAAAGAAAATACAGTATTATTACTGTCAGTATGATATATCCGTTCATGTTCGATGTTCAAAAATGAGATTCGATGTTCAAGAATGAGACCGCGAAGATATAACTTTTTTTTTCAAGAATGGCTTCATGTAATAAAAATAATGTATCTTTGCCTCGTCTTATGACGCTATAATAATAAAAAGTAAATAGTCTTGAATATGTTTTTGGACCAATTTCAAAATCTTGACGGGCGTTTTCATATCATTGAGCATAGTGTGCCTGTGGACGAGCAGATGGAGTATTTCAAGTTTGCCGACAGGGTGAAAAAGGACATCACCCTCACAGACGCCGACTATGAAAAGTTCGGTTCGCAGTTGAATGCCGATGATTGCTCGTCGGAGCGCAAGAAGAAGCTGATAGCTATTCTGGGTGCAGCTAAGACTGTACGCGCCTACCGACTGCTCGAAAATTACGCCGACCACCCCGACCAGGGGCTTGCCAACTGGTCGTATATGGCGCTGACTGAAAGCCGTATAGCTCTCGAAACAGAACTTTCGGGCGAGAAACACGTGTATATATCTACCGGTATGGGAGGTAAGGACGACAAACTGCGCTTCTACGTGTTGGTAATGTCGGAGAAATGTTTGGCGTTTCTCGATTACCAGAAAGAAATCATCGCGAAAGAGTTTAATTTCATGCTGCCGCAATCGGGGTGCGAGGTCGAAAAACTTACCGTAGGCGACAAGTATGTAGCTATGGTCTGCCTGATCCCCATGTCGGCCAACCTGAAATACATCCTCGAAAGGGTCTTGAACGAGTGTAATCAGTACGGCGACTTTCTGTCAAGCCTCTTGACCGTTACCAATGTGAAAGAACTCAGCGTCGATGAGATAAGTCGGCTGGTTGAGAGCTACGAACACGACCTGGCAAATCATTCTTCATAAATAAATTTACGTACCAGAATGTCTAAACTGTCGATTATAATACCCTGCTACAATGAAGAAGCCGTCATACAGGAATCGTATCGGCGCACAATATCCGTACTCGACACGCTTTCGCTCGATACGGAGATAATCTATATCAACGATGGCAGTACTGACGCCACTCGCTTGATTCTCAATAAGATAGCCGATGGCGACCCGCGTGTGCGCGTCGTGCATTTCTCGCGTAATTTCGGTCATCAGCCCGCCGTCTCGGCAGGTATCCGTAAATGCGACGCCGATTATGCCATAATTATGGACGCCGACATGCAAGACCCGCCCGAACTTATCCCGCAAATACTTGAGATGCGCGAAGCCGAACAGGCTAACGTGGTCTATTGCGTCCGGCGCTCGCGCGACAAAGAGAGTTTCTTCAAGCGCTCGACCGCTAAAATGTTCTATCGGCTGATTAACAGCATGAGCGAGGTGAAGTTTCCTCTCGATACAGGTGATTTCCGCCTTATCGACCGTAAGGTGATGAACGAGTTCTGCCGCTTGCGCGAACATTATAAGTATATTCGGGGGCTGATAAGCTGGATAGGCTTCCGGCAGGTTCCGTTCATCTATGAACGCAAGGCTCGATTAGCCGGCGAAACCAAGTTTCCCCTTAGCAAGATGCTGAGCTTCGGCGCTACGGCGCTGCTTTACTTTTCGCGAAAACCTCTGTTGCTCGCCACCGGACTTGGTTTTTTAGCCGTAATAGTAGCTATCATTCTTGCTGCCTGGTCAACGCTCGGAAAAATTTACGGCTTCAGCAATGCCGAGACCGGTTGGACTTCCATCATCACAATCATGGTCTTTTTCGGTGGTATTCAACTACTTACGATTGGAGTGCTTGGGCAATACATAGGCATACTTTTTGACGAAATTAAGGATCGTCCGGAGTATATTATAGACGAAATTCGCTAAATAAAGATTATTTAACACTATTCCTCGTTATTTACTTGAAAAAAAGTATTAAATTTGCAGCGCCGTTACGCATTAAATGATTGCAAATCTTTATAAAAGAAATGTATTAAATCGTTGATAGTAAGGCATATTATATAAGAGTTTGAGAATAAAATTTATATACACCCGTGGAAGTATGCTCGTTGTGAAACGTGTAAGATTTCAAAAATATCGCAATTGGGTAAATGCTACCGATTTCGGTAGCATTTACTTTTTTTTTGCGGTAGAGCTTAGTGCTTTGCGGGCGGCTCTTCGAGGCCATAACCGGCTTTGCGGTCTGCTTGCTTGAGCTTGAAGGCCAAAAAGATGGAAACTACTCCACATGCAACCAGCACCAACACAGGGACGGTATAGTCGTAAACGGCTTCTCCTCTTTCAATAGCATCGAGTTTGCTTCTGTTCACAACGTCGAGCAGCCAGCCTATCCCCCAGTAAAATATGCCCAAGCCCCAGTTTTGAACTGTGAACATGGTTGAGTAGGCCGTACCTAAACGGTTTTCGGGAACGATTTTAGCCACCGAAGGCCACATGGCCGCAGGAACCAGACTGAAAGCAATGCCCAGCGAAAACAATCCCACGTAGGCAAGCGTTACGTTATTGAGTACCGAGAGCGAGAGATGCGCCAAAATCAGTAGAAACGAGCCTATAATCATCAAGGTAGCCGCACGGTTTTTCTTGTCGATAATAGCGCCGAAAACAGGGGTAAACACAATTGTCCCTAAAGGAATAAGCGCAGCCGTCTTGGGGCCGTTATGCAACCAGACGCCAAACAGCTCTCGAAAATGATAAATATAGAACACAAAACCGGCAAGAACGGCTAATCGTACAACGAGCCGCTGTATCGCGGTTTTAAGATTCGACGGCACAACCGAGAAGAAAATCACAAACAGGAACAGCCCTACAAATATCAAGGCATTACCCAGCGCAGGGTTGCTCGCCATGACTACAGGTGCGTTGGCCGGCAGCTCGGAAGAGAATCCGAATTTGTTGACTAACATGTCGGGCGCATACTGTATGAACGGAAAGTACGCCGCGTAGAAAGCCACGCACAAAAGCGTTATGTAAATGAAAGACTTGTCTTTTATGAGATTGAGAAAGTCGGCAAACTTAAAGTCGTCCTTTTCTGTCGGCGGCTTGTCGGCGGCCAGCTGCTTGTCGATTCTTACATCAAAAAACAGATAGACGACAAACATAATGAGCGCAAGTCCAATCAGCGATGCGGCGAAGCCGAAAGAAGCCGATACGGTGGAGCCGAATGCTATGTCCGGCGAAATGGCTATTCCCAATGCCGTTCCCAAACGTCCGAATCCGATGTTGAGACCCATCGCCAGCGCCATCTCGTAGCCCTTAAACCATTTTACAATGGTACGGGTGGCTACTACGCACACTACTTCGAGTCCCGAGCCGAACAACATGCGCCCTATACCCATCATCAACAGCCGGGTGCCCGAATCTTCTCCGAACAGTCCGATGGATGCAAGGAAGACGACAGTCGCTCCCAGTGCGGCCAGGGCGCCGAAAATCAAGCCGGCAATGCGGATTCCCCACTTGTCGAGTATGATGCCGCCGACGATGATCATTCCTATCATATTCGTCCACGTAGTCATTCCTACTACACGTCCGAAATTCTCGCTGGTAAATCCGTATTCGTTCATAAGGATGTCTTTTATACCTCCCATGAAATCTTGCGCCCAATAAGTAGCGAACGTCAGTCCGCTTAGCAAAACCAGCATTAGCCAGCGCATTGTAACAGAGTCTTTTAAAGTCTTCATTCTAAATTGTATTTAAATTGTTTATAATATTGCGTTTGGAAAGAGTTTGAGCGCCTCGGCCACGACGAAAGCGCTGCCGCTGATAAGTATGAAATCATTGTCCGTAGCGCTCATTGTGGCGTCGTTGACGGCGTCTATGACACTGTCAAATGCCTGCCCTTTAAGATGGTATTCACTACCTTTTTCGGCAAGTTCCGTGGCCGGCATAGCCCTTTCGGTTTCGGCCTGAGTGAAGTAATAGACGGCGTTCTTGGGCAAAGTGTACAGTATCCGGTCAACGTCTTTGTCCTTCGAGAATCCGAGTACGATGTGTATTTTCTCGTGATGCGAGGCCTCGAAGAACAGTTGACGCATGTTTACATTCCATGCGCCGGGATTGTGGGCAATGTCGCATACTATCTTGGGCTTGGAGTTTATTTCCTGCCATCGACCCATCAAGCCTGTTAGCCGGGACACGTTTGTGAATGCCTTCCTGACGGAGGCGAGACGTAACTGCAAGCCGGATTTGAGTAAGACCTGAATCGCCGTCAGAACGGTCTGCACATTGAATTTCTGTGACAGCCCGCGCAGGTCGCAGGTTAAATTCCCGAAATCGGCCGTCTCGAAGACCCACGAACTGTCCCGCTTTATCTCCGCGTCAAGAAGATTATCTTTGGACGTCGAAAATATTATCGGAGCCGAAACCTCGAACGCTTTCGCACGAAACTGCTCCGTGAGGTTGAGGTCTGACATTTCGCCTATGATGACCGGCACGCCGCGCTTGATGATGCCGGCTTTCTCGTTGGCTATCTTGCTGACGGTGTCGCCAAGCAAATCCGTGTGTTCGAGGCTGATGCTGGTGATGATGCTCATTATGGGAGCAATGATATTCGTGCTGTCCAGCCGACCTCCAAGCCCTGTCTCTATGACAGCGTACGCAACTTTCTTGTGCCTGAAATAGTCGAGAGCCAAAGCGGTCGTAACTTCAAAAAATGAAGGCTGACTGTGCTCGATAAATCTGGCAAACTTGTTGACAAAATCAATAACGTATTGACTTGTGATCGGATGTCCGTTCACGCGAATGCGCTCCCTGAAATCCAACAGGTGAGGCGAGGTATATAACCCCACCTTATAACCGCACGACTGCAAAACAGCCGCTAAAAGATGAGCAACCGACCCCTTGCCGTTTGTCCCCGCTATGTGGATACTCTTGTACCGCTTGTGAGGGGTGTTGCATAGCTCATCAAACTTCATGCTCCGCTCAAGACCGGGCTTATATGCGTCCGCTCCAATCCTGTGAAATGCCGGCGTCAGCCGGTAAAGATACTCTATTGTCTCTTCGTAACTCATCAGTTTTAATTAGTAAAAAATTAACATTTTCCCATATATTGATGCTCTTAAAAGTTCGTAAAATTACTACTTTTTATTCGATTATAACAATAAAAAACAATAAAAAATATTAAAAATACCATATATAATTGATAATCAACTATATACAAACGCAAAAAAACTGTTGAAAAATTTTTCCTCTCATCTGTGCTTTTATTGAAAAAAAAGCAGTACTTTTACCCCCGAATTTAATGACAAACCAACATGGGAACAAAGAAAAATTTTGTACTTGATACGAATGTTATCTTGCATGACTTCAAGTGTTTATCCTACTTTCAGGAGAACGATATTTATCTGCCGATAGTCGTTCTTGAGGAGCTTGACAAGTTTAAAAAAGGCAGTGAGCAGATCAACTACAACGCCCGCGAGTTCGTGCGCGAGCTGGACGCCCTGACGTCCAACGATTTCGCGCTCAAAGGCGCCTCGCTGGGCGACGGCAAGGGGACGCTGTATGTCGTTACCGGAGACGTGTATCACAATCGTGTGGCCGCATCTTTCCCCGAACGTATTCCCGACAACCGCATTCTGTCGTGTGCCGTAACCGTTGCCGAGCAGTATCCCGATATTAAGACCGTGCTCGTTACCAAAGACGTCAACATGCGGATGAAAGGCCGCTCGCTGGGCGTATTTGTCGAGGATTACAACACCGACAAGGTGCGGGACGTCAATGTCTTCGAGCGCTCGCAAGAGACTTATGCCGGCGTCTCAAGCGTCTTGATAGACAGTATTTATGCCAAGACCGACGGCATACCGATTAGCGAGTTTCGCGCCGCCTGTCCGCAAATCGAACTCTATCCCAACGCTTGCTTTATCGTTGAAAGCGAACGCAACAGTGCGCTTGTGCGATACAATCCCTTTACCGAGAGCGTGCGCAGGGTCGATAAGGGAACGCCTAACTACGGTATTCAGGCGCGTAACACGGAACAGAAATTTGCTTTTGAAGTTCTTAACGACCCCGATATCAAACTGATAGGCATCACCGGAAAAGCCGGTACAGGCAAGACTTTGATAGCTCTCGCTTCGGCGCTGAAACAGGCGAAACAGTACAAGCAGATACTGCTCGCCCGCCCGATAGTGGCGCTGGCCAACAAGGATTTAGGTTTCCTGCCGGGTAGCGAGAAAGACAAGATTAGCCCTTACATGCAGCCGCTTTTCGATAACATCAACGTGATAAAGGCTCAGTTTGGCGCTAACAGCCTCGAAGCGCGCAATATCGACGAGATGCAGAAAAGTAACCAGCTCGTCATCGAGGCGCTGGCGTATATTCGCGGTCGAAGCCTCGCCGAGACTTTGTGTATAGTAGATGAGGCGCAGAATCTCACGCCTCACGAGATAAAGACTATCATTACCCGCACCGGCGAAGGTACTAAAATGATATTTACCGGTGATATACAACAGATTGATTCTCCTTACCTCGATATGCAAAGCAACGGACTTGCCTATATGGTTGACAAGATGAAAGGGCAATCCATCTTCGCCCATATCAACCTTGTCAAGGGCGAACGCAGCGAACTTGCCGAACTTGCCGCCGACCTGCTGTAATTCTATATATCCCGAATGTTTTCGCCGAACATGTCCAGCTTTTCCTGCTCGCCCGCGAGGAGCAGTACATCGCCTTCACGAAACTCGAAGTTGGCGTTGAAGTTCACTATCGCCTTGTCGCCCCGCTCAATGCCTATTATCATTGTCTCGGTGAGTTCGCGCAGCCGTATGTCGCGTATCTTCTTTCCGGCAAAGGGTGAATCAGGCTCTATCTCAAACTGCGAGAGGTTGATGTGATATTGCGGAACTTCTTCATGCAAATCCGGCGCGGTTACGTTGCCGATAAATCCGACAAGCAGCTTTAGCTCCTCGTCGCTGCCCGACACAACTATCCTGTCGCAAGGATAGATGTGTTCGTTCGGGCCGGGGATATTAATTTTGCGGTTGCCGCGCAGGATAGTGATGACCGAAACACCTGTCTTCTGCTTGAATTGCAACTCTTTCAGCGTCTTGCCTATGACGTGCGACGAGGGCGATATGTCAAACTCCTCGACATGAATATTTTTGGCCAGCATGTTATCGGCTACAGACGAGAGTATGGCGGCGTTGCGGTCGTCGAACCGCTGCTTGCGGCTGAGGTTTTCGAGGAAGCGCGATTCGATTTTTTTCGATTGCAACTTCAATCCCCGCGAAAATACCATGCAGACAGTCAGTATAAGCGAGATGATTATCAACACAGCCTTGTCGATTGAAAACAGGGGGATAAGTACCATAGATATAAGGATTACTCCAAGTATGCCGCGGAACAGTATCATCAATATCAGTCCGGCGCGATTGAAGTGATTGTCGTTCCATAACTTCTTAAATACTTCCGAAGTCAATTTTTTCATTATCATCGCCCTTATAAACGGAGACATAAAAAGCAGGGTGATCACGGCTCCGAGCAACTTGCCCCATACGCCCGCAACATTGTGGGTGACGAACGGAATGAGGTAGGCCTTGCATATCAGTATAACGGCGACAGAGATGGTCAAATAGATGCCGACCTGAAGCATGACGCTCTTCAGTAACCGGTTCCAGTCGTTTTGTTTGTTTACAACACGCAGGTCGGAGGCCGAGTAACCGGTTATCAGTTTTGACCACCCGGGCGGAATAAGTCGCTCTATCACAGCGGAAACGGCGGGCGACATCCTGATGAAATACGGAGTGGTAAAAGTGGTAATGACCGAGACGGCTACGATTATGGGATAGAGTATCTTGCTTATCACTCCGAGACTCATTCCGAGCGTGGCTATGATAAACGAAAATTCGCCTATTTGCGCCAGACTGAAACCGGATTGTATGGCTACTTTCAATCTCTGCCCGGAAGCTATCACTCCAAGTATGGTAAATATCACTCGCCCTATAAGCACTACCAGCGTCAGCAGAATGATTATACCCGCGTATTCCCAGATAAGCAACGGCTCCATCATCATCCCCACGGAGACGAAAAACACCGCTCCGAAGAAGTTTTTCAACGGCTCGATGATATGCTCGATATGCTTTGATTCAATTGTTTCGGCAAGAATGGAACCCATGATAAAAGCGCCCAGAGCCGACGAAAATCCTACCGAACTTGCGAACATAACCATACCGAAACACAACCCGACGGATATAATCAGCAGGGTCTCGTCGTTGAGATATTTCTTCAACCACTTTAGTATGGTTGGAATCAGATATATGCCGACAACAAACCACATGAAAATAAAGAACATCAGCTTGACGACGCCGGTTACAAGTTCGCCGCCCTCAAAACGCTTGCTGACGGCGAATGTAGTTAACAAAACCATCATCAATATGGCTGCCAAATCTTCGACTATCAGCATTCCGAAAACGATGTTGGCAAACTTAGTCTTCTGCAGATTCATGTCATTGAAGGCCTTGATGATGATTGTGGTAGATGACATCGACAACATGCCGCCCAGAAAGATGCTGTCCATATCACCCCAGCCCAGAAGTTTGCCGACAAGATAGCCTGTACCGATCATCGACCCCATGTTGATAAGCGTCGCTATGGAGGCTTGACCGCCTACTTTCAGCAGTTTCTTGAAACTGAACTCCAGTCCGAGCGCGAAGAGCAGGAATATAACGCCGATATCAGCCCAAGTGCTGATGTTGGCTATATCCGACACGGTAGGCGGCCACGCAATGTCGAGCAGTTTGTTAAGGTGCGGCCCGGCTACAAATCCGGCTACTATATAACCCAGTACAACCGGCTGTCGAAGCCATTTGAAGATGACGGTAATGATACCCGCCGAAATCAGTATCAATGCCAAATCTTTTATTAAATCAGGTAGGTGTCCCATAATTGCTTATCTTACTTGCTTACTTTTCGGCTACAAAGTTAATAATTTATTTGCTTTTCTTCCTTTCACTCGTTTCAAACTATAGCGTACCGCAGCTTAATCCATTCATTTTGGGGGCGATGGGGACGGTAGGGACAATGGGGACAGCGCTCCACTTATAATATCGTTTCACAACTCTAAAACGACTTTGTTGCAACGGACGGACAAACTTGTGTGGATGATACCGTCTCTGTTAGTCCGTTAGGACTTTCATATCAATAGAAAAAATGTTTCTCTCTTTCTTTTTTCCCCGTAGGGGATTCACCGACAAACAAACCGGATTATTTGAACGTGAATCCCCTACGGGGAAAAAGGTGTGGATGATACCGTGTTCTATTGATATGAATCCCCGACGGGGAAAAATAATTCACCATTCATAATTCACCATTCACAATTCTATTGATATGAATCCCCTACCGGGGATGCAACGTATTAATTCCTCCACATTGCGGGTGAAGACGGGGCGCGCCCCGTCTTCACCCGCAATGCAGGGCACGAAGCAATCTATCCATATCATCGTTTCTACACTCTAATTACTTAGACCTCCCATTTCCAGCTCCAGCGTACCTCCGCTTACAATATCGCTGTAATCAAGATACAGCTTGTCATACGGCTTGCCGTTCAACTTTGCCGAGCGGATATAAATATTGTCGGGCGAATTGTTTGCCGCCGAGATGGTGAAGGTCTTGCCGTTGTCGAGATTGAACGTGATGCGGTTAAAGACCGGCGAGGTCAACTCGAAGCGCGTCTCGCCCGGACAAACGGGATGGATACCGCTTGCGGCGAGGATATACCATGCCGACATCTGTCCGCAATCCTCGTTGCCTACAAGTCCGGCGACCCCGTTCTGATATGCGACGGCGCAGATTTTGCGCGTCCATTTCTGAGTCAGCTGGGGAGCGCCCAAACGGTTGAACAGGAAGGGAACGTGATGCACCGGCTCGTTTGAGTGGTTGTAGTAATTATTCCAGAGCAAGTCGTCGGGCACATTGTCGAAGAAGGCGGTCAGGTCGGCAAGCGTGCGTTCGCGGCCGCCCATCAGCGCAACCATTCCGTCAATGTCGTGCGGCACAAACCAGCCTTGCTGATAAGGATTGGATTCGACGCTGCCATAGTCCTGACGCAGGCGAAAGTCGGCGGCAGTTGTGCCTTCGGGCAGTTCCTGCCACTCGCCGTCAGCCTTTTTCGGACGAAACCAGCCCGATTCACCGTCGAAAATCGACTGATAGGACTTGCCCCGCGCAGCAAAATAGTTCTCGTCGTCAGTTTTGCCCAACGCCTTTGCCAGTATCGACATGCACCAGTCGGAATAGGCGTATTCGAGGGTGACGGAGATGTTGCCCGGCGAGTATCCAAGCTCGTTGTTTCCCGACTGTTTGGATGTATTGAGAGCGTACTTGTAGGCTTCATCGAGGTCGAAGTCGCGGATTCCCTTGACGTAGGCGTCGGCGATGACGGAGATTGCCGGATTGCCTACCATGCAGCCGCTGTAGGCGTTGAGAAACTCCCAGCGCTCGTAATAACCGTAGCCGCTTTCCCGGGCCAGGTCTATAAAGGAGTTGATTTCGTCGTTTACAAGCGCGGGATTGATAATCGTCTGCAGTGGAAACTGACTGCGGAACACGTCCCAGCCGCTGAAAATAGTGCGGCGACTGTATTTGTCGGACTTGTGTATTTGCCGGTCGGCGCCCGGGTAGCGACCGTCAACGTCGGAGAAGAGCCGGGGGTCTATCATCGTGTGATACATGGCGGTGTAGAAGATGGTCTTTTCGTCTTCCGTTCCGCCCTCGACGGTGATTTTCGCAAGCTCGGCATCCCACAGTTTGCGTGTCGTTTGATAGATTTTGTCGAACGAAGTTCCCTTGAGTTCGGCCTTGAAATTCTTTTCGGCTCCCTCCATATCGACAAACGAGATGCCTGCACTGAAAGTGACTGCCTCGTCTTCGGCGGTCGGAAACTCCGTGAAGAATCCTATGTGTTTGCCTTCCATTTCATCGACGCCGCGAATGATTTCGGCTTCGGCGACGCGCTGCTGATAAGGTTTTGAGGGTACATTCTGCAGTTTGCGCTGCCAGTCGTCGGGGATATCGGCACGCCAGAAGCCGTAGTTTTCAAGCGGCCGGCTGAAGCGGGCATAAAAATAGACCGTATAGTCGGGCTTGCCGCTTCCGTTACCCCATCCGCCACCTTCGGCAGTGCATCGCATCCAGCCCTGAACGGTGTATTTGTCAACGACCTTCACATATTGATAAACCGAGGTCCCGCCCACGCGCCGCGCCAGGTCTATCTGAATCCTCGACTGCGGGTTTTCGGGGAAAGTGAAGCGCAGGATGCCTCCGTGTGGCGAGGCGGTAGCTTCGGCGAGGATGTTGTAGTCGGTCAGCCGGGCGGAATAGTAGCCTGCGCGGGCCTGTTCGCTCTGTTTGTCGTAGAGCGAGCGGTAACCTGTGGCGGTGTTGTCGCGGTCGCCGGAGGAGGTGTGCAGTTGGCCTGTGGTCGGCATAACGAGCAGGTTGCCGAGGTCGCCATACCAGCCTATGCCGCTCATCTGCGTGAAGGCAAAACCTTCGATGCTTGTGTGTTCGTAACTGTAGCCGGGTCCGTTGTCGCCGCCGGTGACGGTATTGGGGCTGACCTGTGTCATGCCGAAAGGCGTTGCCGCGCCGGGGAAGGTTTTTCCCAGACCGTGAGACGCCCTCGCCAGCACGGAGCTGGTGCTTGCTCCGATAAACGGATTGACGTAGTCGGAGATGTGCGACTCGCGGCCGCTACATGAAATAAGGCAGCAAAGGCCGCCGATTAAAAGGATTTTCTTAGTCATAATGTCTATTAAAGTAATATTTTTTTGTCAGTTAGAACATATATCAATAGAAGATTTATCTTATATTTTTTTGTCCGTTAGGACATATATCAATAGAATATCTATCTTATATTTTTTTGTCCGTTAGGACATACATATCAATAGAAACAATCTATCACCCCCGCCAATTCCTACGGAGTTCAGACAATCGCTAAAGCATTCCGTATTGCGTTTTATATTCTGTTCAGTACTTTTTCTATCAGGGCAGGGAGGGCGTCCCTATATTCGGTATTCATGTTTTTATTGACTCGGCCTGCTATTATGCAGCATACCGTCAGAGCGCGATGTCCCATCAGAGCCGCTAATCCCGATAGCGCCGAACTTTCCATTTCATAGTTGGTGATACGCCGACCGCCAAATTCAAAAGCTTCGATTTTGGCATTGAGTGTCGGGTCGGTCAGCGGCAGGCGCAACTCTCGACCCTGCGGGCCATAGAAGCCGTTAGCCGCAATCGTAAGGCCACGCACAATATCATCCTGCGCTATCCTGTCGAGCAACCCGCTATCTGCCGAAACAACGTATGGACGCAGGCCCTCGATTTTCCATTCCAACTGCCGTATCAGCGCTTCTTCCAGTTCGGCGTCGCGCATCTCGGCATTACCGGCATAAAAGTAGATTACACCGTCCAGACCTATGGATTGAGCGGCTGCGACATACGTTCCAGTCTGCGTGAACGGCTGCAATCCCCCCGAAGTACCTATGCGAACGAGTGTCAGTTGGCGGAAGTCGCTGCGCACCGTCCGAGAGGCAAAATCTATATTAGCCAGAGCATCAAGTTCGTTTAGCACAATGTCGATGTTATCGCAGCCTATGCCGTGCGAGACTGCCGTGATGCGTTTGCCCCGATAGCATCCTGTAACCGAATGAAACTCGCGGTTGGCGATGTCGTACTCGCGGTCTGTCAGGTAAGCGGCTACGGTATCCACACGTGCAGGATCGCCGACAAGAATCACGCGGTCGGCGAGTTGCTCCGGTCGCAGATGCAGATGGAAGATACTCCCATCTGCATTAATAATCAATTCGGAAGAAGGAATTGGTCTCATTTAATCTTTGTTCGCTGTGTGGGCAGGGGCAAGCCCGGCCCCTACTTTATCGGTTTGACCGGTTTTGAAATGGCGTCGCGCATGGAAGTATCGGCTTCGATGTTCTTCATCTTGTAGTAGTCCATAATACCGAGATTGCCGCTGC
>JAITPL010000207.1 GCA_031289445.1 Tannerella sp. | reverse complement strand
TACTGCACTTTTTGTTTTCGCTGGCCTCAGTTTTCGGGCATTAGCAAGTTGAAGTTTGCAATGAAGGAGACGGAATTGCTGCTACAGTACCTGCGCGTGCACAGGGAAGTCAGCGATATCCTCTTTACCGGCGGCGACCCGATGGTGATGAATGCTTCGACGCTCTCGGCCTATATCATGCCTCTGCTCAGTCCCGAATTTGAGCATATTCACTCTATAAGAATAGGTACAAAGTCGCTTTCGTACTGGCCTTATCGCTATCTGACGGACGATGACCATACCGAAATTTTCGCCTTGTTTGAAAAGATTACTAAGGCGGGCAGAAATCTTTCTATTCAGGCGCATTTCAACCATAAACGCGAGTTATCGACCGACGCGGTGCAAAAAGCGATTGCCGCAATTCGTTCTACAGGGGCGCAAATTCGTTGTCAGAGTCCGCTTTTGAAGCATATCAACGACCGTCCGGAAATATGGGCCGAGATGTGGCGCAAGCAGGTTGACTTGGGTTGTATTCCGTATTACATGTTTATAGCCAGAGATACGGGGGCCAAGCGTTATTTTGAAATCCCGCTGCATAGATGCTGGCAGATTTTCCGTCGTGCATACCGTCAGGTAAGCGGTTTATGTCGCACAGTTCGCGGTCCAAGCATGAGCGACCATTCGGGCAAAATACAAATACTTGGCGTTCAGGAGATTCATAGCGAAAAGGTATTCGTATTGCGATTCATTCAGGGTAAAAATCCCAAATGGGTTGACATACCGTTTTTTGCCAAATACGACCCTAAAGCTACATGGTTTAATCAGTTAAAACCTGCTTTCGGTGATGAGAAATTCTTTTTTGAAATGGATAAGGCCTATCTCCAAAAAACTAAACCGTTTTTGTTTGAGTAATGATAAGATGAGGTTAGTTCACAATGGATTGGATAAAATTATGTGCCGGATTTATAACATGGGTCAATCGCAAAAGTCGCCCCATAATTCTAATACTGCTTATCCACTGCGGTCAAGTAAATAAGTATTCTCCTCCATGGCTGCCTGTAAGGCAGGACACGAGCAAAAGAATTCTGCCTTTTCAGGCAGCTGCGGTAGCCCTGTTCAGCGAAGATTGATGTTCGGATGTTTGACGAAGTCAGGATGACACTGCAGATGGCAACAATTGCCTGCTTTCGATTGTCAATTGAAAAAATATTTGTCCTGATATTCAAAAATATCGTATATTTGCGGTCGATTTAATCATCAAAACTTTTTTATTATGAAGCAGATATACTTATTGTTTTTAGGATTGGCGCTGACCGCGAGCTTGTCGGCGCAGACAGGGACTAAACGGATTAGTCTGGCAGATGTGGTTAACGGCGCCTTCGGTCAACGCGGGGCCGGCGGCGAGATGCGTCCGCTACCCGACGGCGAACATTATACCGCCGCTAACCGCGAACGTACAATGATTATCGAATATGCGTACAGCACCGGAAAAGCGGTGGATACGCTGTTTGATATACGCAGCGCCCGCGAATGTACCTTCGATTCGTTCGAGGGCTACGAGATAAGCTCTACCGGGCATCACATCCTCCTCTGGCGCGAACGCGAACAGATCTACAGGCACTCTTACCGCGCATTGGCTTACGAGTACGACACCCGCCGACGTATGGTCAAACCTCTTAACTCGGAAGGCAGGAAGGTGATGATACCGACTTTCTCGCCCGACGGACGCATGTGCGCCTACGTGACAGACAACAATATATGGATCAAAAAGTTTGACTACGACACCGAGGTGCAGGTTACGCTCGACGGCGAGAAGAACCGAATAATCAACGGCGCAACCGACTGGGTCTATGAGGAGGAATTTGCCGTTACCAACCTTATGGCATGGTCGCCCGACAGCGAGTATCTGGCCTACGTGCGCTCCGACGAGAGCGAGGTGCCCGAATACGTGATGGCTATTTATGGCAAAAGCTATTATCCCGAAGACGAGCGTTTCAAGTATCCTAAAGCGGGTGAGAACAATTCCGTCGTAACCCTGCACACCTACTGCATCGAAACTAAAGAGATTAACAACCTGAAAACACCGGTTGACGCTACCGGCTATATACCTTATATCCGTTTCGCGGCCGAGCCTTCGCAGTTGGCCGTCATGACGCTCAACCGCCAGCAGAACATATTCAACCTCTATCACGCCAACCCTAAAAGCGGTGTATTCAAGCTCATACTCAAGGACGAAAACAAGGCCTATATCGACTCCGACTGGATGAAGGCTATACAGTTCTCGAAGAGCGGCTTCCTCTACGTCAGCGAGCGCGACGGCTATGCGCATATCTATCAGTACTCGCCGACAGGCGCTCTGTTGAAGCAGGTTACGAGCGGCAACTGGGATGTTACGCGATTGATAGGCAAGGATGAAGCTACAGGTACGGTCTATTACGAATCGGCTGAAGAGAGTCCGCTTCGCCGTGCTACATGGTCGATTGACAGCAAGAACAAAAAGACGCTGCTGACGCCCCGCAAAGGCTCGAACGGCACGTCTTTCAGCGCTAACTACAAATATTTCGTCAACTCGTTTACTGACGCCAATACACCGCTTCAAGTAGCGCTCTACGAGACCAAGACCGGCAAGGAACTGCGTTCGCTGCAAGATAACGCCGAGCTTCGCGCCAAGCTGGCCGAGTATGCTGTTGCCAAGAAGGAGTTTACGGTCATCACGACCGCTACCGGCGAGGAACTGAACGCATGGATAGTTAAACCCGCGAACTTCGATTCTTCAAAGAAATATCCGGTTGTGATGTTTCAGTACAGCGGCCCTAACTCGCAATCGGTGCAGGATCGCTTCGGGATAGACTGGGAACAGTATCTGGCGGCTAACGGTTATGTGTGTGTCTGCGTTGACGGACGCGGCACAGGCGCTCGCGGAGAGGCTTTCCGCAAGTGTACCTATCTGCGCATGGGCTACTATGAGGCTCGCGATCAGGCTGCCGCTGCGGTGGCTCTGGGCAAACTGCCCTATATCGACGGCAAACGTATTGCTATCTGGGGATGGAGTTTTGGCGGATATAACACGCTTGCAGCCATGACTTTCGGTAACGGAGTCTTCAAGGCCGGTATAGCTGTAGCCCCGCCTGTCGATTGGCGCTACTACGACACCGTTTATACCGAGCGCTTTATGCGTACTCCCAACGAGAACAGTAAGGGCTATGACGAGACTTCACCGCTGAAACATGCGTCCGAACTGCAAGGCAAACTGCTGCTCGTTCACGGTACGGCAGACGATAACGTCCACTTCAAACAGAGCATGGACTATGCCGAGGCCCTGGTACAGGCCGGTAAACAGTTCGAGATGCAGATGTACCGCGATCGTAACCACGGTATCGGTGGAGGCAATACTCGCATGCACCTATATACGAGGATGTCCGAATTTTTGCTGAGAGAATTGTAATCTCAAGTCAACGAACGGTCTCAAGTCAACGGACAATCTGAAGTCAACAGACAGGATTGTCCGTTGACTTCAGTATTCTTCCTCATTGAAAAAGAAATCCTCCTTGCTCGGATAGTCCGACCAGATGTCCTCCATACATTCGTATATCTCACCTTCGTCTTCCATCTCCTGCAGGTTCTCAATAACCTCTAACGGGGCCCCCGAACGCTGGGCATAGTCGATCAACTCGTCTTTAGTTGCCGGCCATGGCGCGTCTTCCAAGTTTGATGCTAATTCTAATGTCCAATACATAATTTTAAAATACTTTTTCTACGTAAAAATCGCCGCAAAAGTATAATAAATTTTTTATATATCGCTATTATTCCAGAAAATTTCTTCTCCTTTTTTTGAGAGGCACTCGTCGCGCGCAGCAACAAACAGGTAATCGGACAGCCGGTTGATGAAAACGGTTACGGATTCTTCGACAGGCTCTGTTTCGGCCAGACGGTAGATCTGTCTTTCGGCACGGCGACACACCGTCCGGCATACGTGGGCAAGCGCCGCCGAACGACTGCCGCCGGGCAGTACAAAGGCTGTCATCTTGGGCAAACGGGCGTCGATAAGGTCAATAGCCTGTTCGAGACGCAGGATGCTTTCGGCGTCGATGCGGCTCTCGATGCGGTACTCGGTCTTGGTAGGGTCGGTGGCAAGGTAAGAGCCTACGCTGAAAAGTTTGTTCTGCACGAAGAGGAGGTTGTCGCGGGTCGTGTCGTTGTCGATCTCGGTTATGAGCAGGCCGATAAACGAGTTCAACTCGTCTATAGTGCCGTAAGCCTCAAGGCGGGGATGTGTCTTGCCAACACGATAACCGCCAACTAATGAGGTCTTGCCTCTGTCACCACCACCGGTATATATCTTCATATAAAAA
>JAITPL010000138.1 GCA_031289445.1 Tannerella sp. | reverse complement strand
AATATGGATCGGTGGCTGTTTTGTTTGAAGAACCTGCAAAGCCTCGACCGGAGGCCGCAAGAAGTGCAGGGAAGAGTATTTGAGAGATTATTTAAAGCAGCAGAAATTAAACAATTAACATCTCTTTCGCCCTCTACTTGGCAGACATTCCAAGTCTTCGAGACTTGGAATGTCTTCTATGAAAAGACGTTGAAAAATGATTGCGTCGGTAGGGGTGTATTGAATACGCCCATGCATTATCATGGGCGACCGCAAGGGATCGCCCCTACGCCCGATTCATATCAATAGAACTATGATTGCGTCGTTGGTAAAAAGAATGACGCGAAATGCGATAGCCTGACAGTCATACGTTTGTGGCCATCGTCATTATAGGCTACAAAGCAACATTCTACCTTGAAAAGCCTTATTGTACTAAGTACAATATCTATAATGACCTTATTGTACAAAATACAGTATCTATAATGACCTTATTGTACTAAGTACAATATCTATAATGATCCTATTGTACAAAATACAGTATCTATAATGATCTTATTGTACTAAGTACAATATCTATAATAAAATAATATTCCATGTAAAGCATCGATTACAAGTATATTACATAATGCTCAATAACGATAATATCATATTGAAATTTCTGAATTTCTAACTTCTACTTTCTAACTTTTACCTTCTATCTTCTACTTTCCTCCGAACATACCTTGTTTTTTCAGCCAGTAAGCAACTATCACTACGCTTAGAGCCATTATCGACCATGCGAAAATATAGCCGTATTTCCAAGTCAGTTCGGGCATATTGGCGAAATTCATACCCCATACTCCAACAAGAAACGTGAGAGGGATAAATATTGTAGAAACTACAGTAAGCCGGCTCATTGTGCGGTTCATTTTCAAGTCGTTGTTAGCCAGATAAAGGTCAACGAGCGACGAAATTGTTTCCTGAGCGCCGGTAACCATCTGTACGGCTTGCAAGAGGTGGTCGTTGGTATCTTTATAGTAGATGTGATTTACATGTTCGATAAAAGCGCTGTTAAGCAGCACGTTGAAGTTGTCGCGCAGAGGGAAGATACCTCTGCGTACTTTCAGGATGTTTTTCCTGACATTCTGGATTTGTATCTCCGTATTTATCACATTATCAGAGAATTGCATCAAGAGGTCTTCGATGTCTATCATTTGTTCAATGATTTTATCCAAAACCGTCAGATTATTGTTTATGACATTGCTAATCAATAGGTTAAGCAGATAGTCAACACTTTTGTCGCGAACACGTCCGCCGTGGTTATCTAAAGCCGTTTTTATTTCGTCAAAGACGCCTTCCGTGCTTTCCTGAAACGAGACCATAAGGTTTTTGGCGAGGAAGAAACTGAATTTCTGCGTGTCGAGCAACTCGTCTTTGAGCGTGTAATAATCCACAATCAGCAGTATTCCCTGTGTTGCTTCCTCAATCTTTGCGATATGGTTGGAGTTCAGTATGTCCTGCATCCACAGGCGAGGGATGTTGGTATTCTCGCAGAGCAACCGTATTTCATTCACATCCTGTAATCCGTTCACAGTTACCCAGTTATTCTTCTTGAGGTCAAAGTTTTGGCATAACTCTGCCGGTTTGGAATAATCGGATTTAGTGATTGATTCCGAATCGAAAACTATCAGTTCAAAATCTGTCGGGGTGTCGGAATCCCCGATGTATTGCAGGTTTTCGTACAGTAAGTTGTCTTTCTGACGAAGGTGCTTTGCAGCGTAGCGACTTTTTTTACCTCTTCGTTTCATATATAAAGTTAGAAGTTAGAAATTAGAAGTTAAAAGTAGGGGCAACCTTATTTTTTCGTTAGCCATGTCTTAAATTCTGCGGCTTTGTTTTTGCTGATATAGACACGTTCGGGCGGCTCTATGTCGAGGGTGATGAGCAGGCGGTTGTCAAACCATATCGTGATGTTTCGGACACTGTCGCGCGAGAGGATAAACTGCTTGTTTGCCCGCATGAAATCAACAGGATCGAGTGAGGATAAAATCTGTTCCAGCGTTTTGGAATATGGATAGACGCTACCGTCGCGCAGATAGACGGCGGTATGTTTGTCGGTTGTGTAGAAGCAGGACACGTCGCGGAGGTTGACAGGGATCAGTTTGTCTTTGATGGGCACAAGCAGGCGGTCGCGGTATTTGACGACAGGCGTCAGTTGCGCAATGCGTTCCAGATACTGAACTATTTCCGAGTGCGTCTGTCGGGCGAACTTGGCCAGTGCACGCTTCAGCTCCTCTGTTTTGATGGGTTTAAGCAGATAGTCGATGCTGTTGACCTTGAAGGCTTCGATGGCGTATTCATCGAAAGCGGTAGTGAAGATTATCGGCGTATTGACCTGAATGGTTTTAAAGATTGTAAACGCCGAGCCGTCGGAGAGATGAATATCCATCAGTATAAGGTCGGGAGAATGGTTTGACTGTAGCCATTGGACAGTCTGGCTCACACTTTCGGTGTTGCCGGCCACTATTATTGCCGGGTCTATTTCGGTCAGTATATTGACTAAGTTTTCGTAAGCTACGGTCTCGTCTTCAACAATAAGTATTTCCATCCTTGTGTTTATTTAAGTTTATTTAAGAGGTAGATAGACAGTGCAAATTTTATCATTGCAGTTGATTCGTATTTGTTTGTTCATCAGCAGTAAGAATCTGTGTTCCAAGTTCTTGATACCTGTGCCGTTGGTTACGGGGGGCGTCAGTTTGGGGAAGACAGGGTTGGATACTACCAGTTCGTTTGCTTCGTTAAGAGTAATCGAAACGTCCATTTTATGCAGGCTGTCGATAGTATTGTGTGTTACGACGTTATCAATCAGCGGCAGTATCGACAGCACCGGGATATGGAGATTGCGTTGATGTTCGTCAACATTGATGCTGAAAGTCAGTTTGTTGGCAAACCTTATCTCCATCATATAGCGAAAAGCCTGCACGAATTGCAGCTCCTCTTCAAGCTCTACGAGGCCTTTTTTGTCGCTTTGCAGGATATAGCGGAAGACGTCCGACAGTTTGTTGACGTATTCGAGCGTCTTGTCCTCGTCTTTCTTGCGGATAAGGGCGGTCAGTCCGTTGAGCGAATTGAAGAAGAAGTGAGGATTAATCTGGTTGGCGAGGGCGTCGCAGCGGCTTTGCAGATTCTCGATTTTCAACTGTTCAATTTCCTGTTCCTTTTTGCGTTGCACGAGGTAGAGCAGCGAGACGTGGCCTGCGATGGCGCTAAGGATGCCGGCGACGAAGAACTGAAAGAGCAGCACGCTGCCGAAGCAGTCGGATTTATGGTAGCATGTTACCGACAGCCCGACGTAGAAGGCGTAGGCGGCGAGGGTAACAAGCAGTGAGACGAGGAAGCGTTTTTTTATTTTGGCGTCGCTCAGGCGTCGCAGGTTGATAGCCAGCAGAATCCAGAACAGCGCAGTGAAGAAGGCATATCTATAGAAGAAAAAACATATATGCAACTTGCGCGCGAAGACATCCAGAAAACTCAAGTCAAAAGCGAGACAGGAGATATTGGGATAGACCACGAAGGCGGCGCTTATCAGGCTGACGAGCAGCAACTTAAACGAACTGTATTTGTCAAATAGTTTCATACAACGGAATTGAAGCGATGTGTTGGTTTGGGACGTCCGGGTTGCAGGTAGCGCCATGCAAGGACTTTGTAGTAATATTTTTCGGCGGCCAGAGCATCGAGTGTCCGGCGCACGATGTCGTTGAGCGTTTCGGGAGAAGTCTCGACGCGGGCGTTGATGATCACTTTGGCGTCTGTGCCGCTTCCTGCCCGGCCGCGTATGGACAGCGTTTCGCGTGTGCCGGTAAGGTTGCCTGCGGTAAACGAATTAACACTCTCGGTAATCACCTTGACGTGTCCTACGGCATATCCTGCCGCGTCGAATTGGTCGGCCAGCGATGATAGCAGCCGAAGCGTATATTCGTCCCAATCGGTTATGTGGAATCCGTTGTTGACGGCGATTGTACCGTTGAGCCAGCCGAGTACGGCCTCGCCGTTGGCATAGGTGTCGTAGTCGATTTCGGCGAGATGGCTGCCGGCTGCTCTACCGCTCAGCATCGTCTCGTTCAACCATTCGTCCAGACCGTCGCCAGTCAATGCGCTGACAGTCATAACGGTAGCCGCAGGATATAGCGCTTGCGTCCTTTGCTTGAGGTTTTCGAGTTCGTCGGCTTGCAGAAGGTCTGTTTTATTGATAAGGATGATGTCGCTTTCTTCCAACTGTTTGCGGAAGATATAGGCGGCATCGGGATGCAGACTGCCGTCGAGGATGTTGCGCAGTCGGGTAGGGTCGGTCAGTACGCTCAGGGGCGCAATCGTCAGTTCTTTGCTAAAGAATTGTTTCAAGGGCTGCATGATAGTGGCCGAAAGGTCGGTGCAGCTACCTACCGGCTCGGCGATGATAATGTCGGCGTCGGTTTTGCGGCGTATGTTGCGTACAGCGTCGATGAAACCGTTGAAGTTGCAACAAAAACAACTGCCGCTCACTTCGGCTACAGGGAGGTTGTTAAGCTCAAGTAGTTTACTGTCAACGAGTCCGGGAGCTTGGTCGTTAGTTATCAAACCTACGCGCAATCCTTTTTTCAGCAGTCTTTGTGCCGTTTCCCGAAGCAGAGTCGTCTTGCCCGCTCCCAGAAAGCCACCTGCGATGATTAATTTTGTTTCCATTGTTTCTAACAGTTCGCCTGTCTTATATTTTTTTGTCGGTTAGGACATGCCTATATCTCATATTTTTTGTCGGTTAGGACATACATATCAATAGAAGCAATTGTCTCCCCGCCAACTATTTCAATGCAAAGATAGTAATAATTTTGGAGATATACACTATGCCTGTGATAAAAACGAAAAAAATGATGTTATCGCGATATTTTCACAAGCAGGAATTGTAGATTTCAATCAGCTTATTTGCAGTTGATTCCTCGTTGTAGCGGGTGTGTGCGAGGGTTAGGGCGGCGGCGGTGCAACGGTCGCGGAGAGCCTTGTCGATAAGGAGTTTTTCGAGGGCGTCGGCAAGGGCTTCGGAGGTGTTGGGCGAATAAATAAGTCCGGCTTCATCTACAATCTCGCGAAACGAGCCGGTATCAGGCTCTACTGCAGGTCGTCCTGCGGCAAAAGCCTCGCAGAGATAGAGACCTACGCTTTCGCAGAAAGTTACAGGCACGGCCAGCACGGAGATAGAGCGGTAGAAGGCTGCATGGTCGTCGAGGTTGTACGAATCGCTTATCTCAACATCCTCGATAAAGGGGCGCAGTATCCGCCGTACCTGCTTCAGGAACGGACGGTTATTGCCTGTATAGCCGCCTCCGATCTTGAGTTTGAGGCGAGGCACGGAGTTGCGACGCTTCAGCAGTACAAAGGCTTTGGCGAGGATGTCAAGTCCGTTTTCGCGATTCATGCGATAAAAGAAACCTATCACGTTGTCGGCGGGATAGTCGGTCGAAGCGTACTTTTCGCTGTTGATGCAGGGATAAACGACATCTACGTTGGCTATTTGCGGTATCTTGCGGATTATGGACTCTTTATAAAAGCGGCTTGTAGTTACGAAGCGGTCTATATGATGCAGATTATCTCTTATCCCTTGCCAGGCCAGATGCGCGTCGTTACTGTTCATGCTGTCGATCCAGACTTCTTCGTCCTGAAGCGAGCAGATGACAGGTATATCAAAGCGTTCGCGGATGGCTTTGGCTATACCGGTCAGTAAAGAACTTGAGAGGTGAATGACTTCAGGTCTGTCCTGCGAGCCTATCCAGTCGAGCATCACATTGATATACTGTGTGAAAGCAGGGTCGTCGCCGGTTATCATCGAGAGCGTCATGCTTTCCATACCTTCGGCCGTAGTGGCGCCCGACATTGAAGAAGCTAATCGTAGAGCGGTTTTTGAGCTTGTCATTCGCTCAATCCATCGAGGCATCTTATGAGTTCCGAAGAATTTTTGCGCCACATAGAAAGTTGTAGCCGGGAAGAAGAGAGGCGAGTTAGCCTTGAACGAGTGGTGGGTCAGCGGCAGATAAACAGGCATGATGATAACATCGTGGCCGGCGCGTCGCAGAGCCGCCGCTATCAGGTTGTCGCGAAAGCAGTTACCGCAGTAAAACGAATCGCCCGCACCGGGAATAATAAACAGTATTCGCATAAAATATCCTTACATTTATATCAACGTGCCATTATATATCAACGTTTTTGTTTGTTCTATATTCTTCCTGAGATAGGAATTTCGGATGGGTTGATCTTCAAGCAAATCGACTTTCCTTCCCAAAGCATCTTCCAACGAATATTTGAAGTCGAAATAGTTGAGGAAATGATCGTTGATGGCCTTCTTGTCGAAGTCCACGATTAGATCCACATCGCTTTGTTCATTAAACCGGTCGGTGAGAACAGAGCCAAACGCAAACAGTCTCCGAACGTTGTACTTGCGGCACAAGTCCGTTATCTGATTGATATGAAGGGCGAAATAGTTTGATTCCAGAGGATAGTTCATTGTCTTTTACTATTATTTACAGTTCATTAAGCGCTTTTCGGGCAGTTTTTACCATTGTCGCAGCGCCTTTAGCTTCGAGTTCATCGACGGTGAAAGGAGAAACGATTGTCTGTATCCGGTCCGATTTCGCTTTCTTGCCGGCAGCGGCAAACTCCTCCTTGAGTATTCTGATCTTTTCGTAATCCTGAATGCCTTCAATCAGCCTTTCCATGCGAATACTGCTTATCGCGCCGGGGTAAACGATATAACAGTCGCCGGCAGCCCATGTCCTAAAACGTGAATCGTGCAAGGGATCCGTCGTCCAGCTGTTGTAAGACCACCGCAGGTAGCCGTCATAATTGCCCGCCATGGCATGCCACCCGATCCATGTAGCTTCCGCAGGCGGAGAAAAGGTAAATGTATTGGGACGCGCTTCGGAACAGCAGGTATATACGGTACTTATCTTCCCCGCCTTTTCCCTTTCCGCTTTTACGTCGGCGGGATATTGATGCCCGAAAGCAATACACAAGTCATACAGTTCCTTTTCGATTTCGGAATGATAGCTGCCGGCCAGCGAAATTTTAAATTCCGGATCGATGCTGCGTATCACTTTAATAGCCGCCGTCATTGATTCCAGAGAGCGTTCGTCCATGGCAATCGTCGTTTTCTCAAACCAACCCTTTTGCCTCAAATGCTTGGCGAAGTCGGCAAGGAAACGTCCCCAGTAATCATTATACAAGGCATTGCCCGGCTCGGCTTTTACAAACAGGACCCTGTTTGTAGCCTGATCGAAGTAGTCGAAATTGAGCGCCCAGGGAATCAAGGTATAACAGTTGATTTGCCTGTCGATTCCGACGCTGTACATAAATTCGACCCAGCGGTCAAACACCGTATAATCGTAAGACCAGCTTCCGTCCAGCTTTTTCGTTTTACCCACCATCGAATCGAAATGATCTTCCGTTTGTCCGTTCCAGGGCTTGTGCATGATGGTTGCCGTTATCACTTTCTGACCTGCATCTGCAAGCATTTTCATCACAGGACGCATGGCGTCGAAATGAGCCTCGCTCCACAGTGGCACTTGATGATAACGTGCTACGGAATAGGGATTTTGCCACAAGTCCAAATGAAAACGCCAGTCTTTAGGCGCCGGAAGAGTGCGGTTTAGCACTTCCAGTTCGATATTCAGGCTTACCGGCGCGAAATCCTTCCCCGATACGCTCAGTTTACCCTTATATTTCCCCGCTTTCACATCCGAAGGCGTCCAGATATTGACCCATACCGCTTGCACGGTACCGGCTTTAACATCCGTATATTTTGCGACGTCGAGCACGTCCGCTACCATTGACGAATCCCATTCCGCCTTGTTTGGACGGTGTCCGCAAGCGCCGCGTCCGTCCTTATTCAGTTCGTCGGTCATCACATAGCGGACAAAACTTGTTTTTATGGCGGCTTGCGGAATAACCGAAGTCCCGCATTTCAGGTCGCCGACCGTAGCCGTTACACCGGTCAAATCCTTTTCAGTCCACAGCACGGCTTGAGCGTTCACCCTTTCGCCTTTCCAGACTTTCGCCGAAAAGACGGACGTTCTTTCCGGAACCGGTTTCGCGGATTCGGGATAGCGAACGTCCGTACTTCCCCAGCTCAATTGAGCGAATAACTGTTGATTGCAATAGCATGAGGCAAACAGTAATATTGTAAAGATAATTTTCCCTGATTGAATCATAATTTTAAAGTTTTTAGATGTTAACAGGGGACAAAGATAATCATAATTTCATTTCCCAGCCCTTTTCGTAAGTGCGTTTCCATAAATTTTCAGCAGCCTTGTCGCCTATGATATGTCCGTTTTTCGGATCGCAGTGTATCGTCGAGCCTGTTATTTGAGAGATATTGGCTAAATGGCAAAGCAAAACGCTTTTGTGGCCTTCCTCGATGGGCGCTGTTATCTTTGCGTCGCCACGGATGCTGTCTATGAAATTGTTCAGATGATAGAGGTCTGCCGATCCGCTGGCGCTAATCGGATTGTTCGGATCGGGCGCGTCGGCCGTTATTTCCTTGATCAGATTCTGTCTGTTGTCGTATATCCGGTAGTCGCCGCCGCCGTAGTTGACCAGTGTGCCCTTGTCGCCGTAGATGATGAATCCGCGGGCATTGCCGTCGACAGGATAGGAGCTGCAACTGCGACCTTCCCATGTGATGAGTTTCTTGTCTGCAAACTCGAAGGAAGCGATTTGAGTGTCTGGAGTTTCCCAGTCGTCGGAATAGGCGTACCGTCCGCCGGAAGACGTCACTTTGGTCGGGAAACCGGCATCCATAAACCAGCGGCAGCAATCCAGTTCGTGGTTGCCGTTATTGCACGACTCGCCTGTTCCCCAGTGCCAAAACCAGTGCCAGTTGTAATGAATCAGATTGTCCTGAAAGTCTTTTCGCGGCGCCGGACCCTGCCATAAGTCAAAGTCGAGCGTGGCGGGTACCGGAGTTTTCTTGCCGGTGCCGATAGATTTGCGGGCATTCACGTACCATGACTTTCCCATATAGGGATTGCCGATAGCTCCTTCGCGCACTAATTTCACGGCTTCGATAAGCGTGGGGAAGGAACGTCGCTGGCTGCCTACGGTAATCAGTTTTCCGTACCGCGCCTGCGCCTCGATCAGCAGTTCGCTTTCGTATGGGTTGTGGCTGCACGGCTTTTCGACATAGACGTGCTTTCCGCCGGCCAGTCCAAGCAAGGCTGCCGGTGCGTGCCAGTGGTCGGGCGCGGCGATGATCAGCGCGTCGAAATCCTTTTTGGCGACCAACCGGCGAATGTCCTTTTCGACTGTCGGTTTCCGTTCGCCTTTCGAGGCATTCAGTCCCTTTTTTATCGCGCCGTCTTCCACGTCGCATATATAGGCGACTTCCACGCCGGACATTTTCGAGAACTGTTCTACATGGTAAGACCCGCGGCCGTTCAGTCCCATGACGGCGATTACTACCTTATTGCTCGGCGCATTTTTTCCGAAAACCGGAAAGTTCAATACCGTCAGTCCGCCTACTGCCAGTGATGATTGTTGAATAAATTTTCTACGATTCATGATAATATAAAGTTTAGTAAATTGTAATCTGTCAATTGATTTTGATGCAAAGTTATGAATAAAAATCGTAACGGCGAAACTTATCCGGGATTTTTTCATGTCTTCCGCCATTACGGCTCTGCGGCGTCGTGACTGAAAAAAACTTTTCCCCATAGGGAGAGACCTTATCCCCATGGGGGAAATCGTCTTTTGTACGGATGTTGTGCTACGGAAAAACCTTCACGGTTTGCTGGAGACCTTGATTCGGTGGATTTATTCAGGATTTATTTGTTTCAAGATTTATTTTTTGTACCTTTGTGACCTGATTTATTCACAATAAAAAATTTACAGTTATGGCATTACCGATAAGAGGAATACCCACATTAGAAGGAAAAGTTTGGCGCGAATTTCAAAAAGAAGCCCGAAAAGCCGAAAAAGAATGTAATACGATTGATATTACAAAGAATATGATAGAGTTCAGGAAAATTAGGGAAGATGCAAGAAGCAGAGGGATTTTTATCTAAGGACTGCTCTATTTTTCCTTTGAATGAGGAAATATTATCACAATGTCAGCCTTTCAGTTGCGGAGATAAAGACTTGGACGACTTTTTTCTCAACGATGCTGCAAAATTCAACCGGCAATTGTTGGGCAAGTCATTTTGTTTCCGCTTAAAGGCAGATTTGTCTGTGATTGTATGTGCGTTTACCTTATCTACTTCAAGCATTGACGGAAAAAACTTACCCGGTAGCCGAAGACGAAAATTGACTGAAAACATTCCGCATGAGAAAAGTTTGAGCAGTTATCCTGCTGCTTTAATCGGCAGACTGGGCGTAAACAAAGACTTCAGAAAAAAAAGAATTGGGAAGGAATTGATAGAAAACGTTATTAAACCCATATTTCGTGATTTTCAGATAGGATGCCGTTACCTGACAGTAGATGCCTACAACAACGATGCCGTTTTGAAATTCTATGAGTCAAGCGGCTTTCGCGTTATTTTTTCTACGGAAAAACAGGAAAAAGAGTATATAGGACTGTCGGAAGAATTGGCATTACAAACAAGAACCATGTATTTTGACCTGATCCGTCTGTTTGATAAAAGCGATTAACCGTCGCCGATACTGCATGTAATTTCAAGTAGCGTCATAATAGAGAGTGAATTTATATCTTGCCCGCGGCAAGACACAAGTTCACTCTCTCTGCTTGTCGGCATTAGTTACTTCACGTCTTCCCATCCCCGGTTTTGAGTTAGCGCCTTATTGATAGTCAGCTCTTGCAAGGGTATGGGGAAATAGTACCGGCGGTCGTCCCACGGCAGTATACCGTTGGTTACCCCCGAACTGCGCGGATAGCCTATAATAAAGCCTTCCTCATCAACAAATATGTCCGTATTCAGTATGGCGAGATTGGCAAATACTGGCCACGAATTATGCGTGCCATCATACAGCGCCTGCTTTTCGGCTGTGAACTTTATGCCGCGCACGGGCACGGTATATAACCTGCCGGCCTTCCAGCGTACGAGATCTTCGTAACGGAATCCCTCCATAGCCAGCTCTACTCGCCTTTCACGGCGTATTTCCCGTAACAGCGGCGAGGGCATGTAACCCAACTTTTCAGCATACCGTGCGTCCAAGACAGGATCTGCGATGCCGACTACCGTCAATTTACTGTCGGGATAGGTGTTGAAATCAAATCCTGCCCTTTCACGTAACTTGTTGACGGTACGGTCGAGGTCGGAGTTGGTAATGCTTCCCAGCTCGGTTTTGGCTTCGGCAAGCATGAGCAGTACCTCGCCGTAGCGAAATTCCAATGCGGTTTGCGTTCCTTCGGTTACGGCATCTATTTCGCTTAACGCCAAATCGCCCATCCAATGCTTTATAAACTGGTAACCTGTTGCGGTCGTTCCGGGTCTGCCATCATTTGTACCGTTGTCATTATAATTCAGTATGGGATAACGGATTCCATTCAATGTGCTGTCCATTTTCCCCAAACCGGACGGATTGCCGGAATTGATGTTTCCTCCGGAATAAACAGTTATGTATTCGCCGGGCTTGGCTACGGTTTGCTTGAGACGCGGGTCACGGTTGTCCAGTTCGCGCCAGTCAGCTCCGTCGTAGCCCTTAAAGAGCGGATTGCCGGCAATAGGTTTCCCATCTATGCAAAGGTACTCGTCCACCAGACTTTTTGAAGCGCCGAAAACGAAGCGTGTGGTGGAGTTAAAAGCGTAGTAGCGCTGGGTACAGTGTCCCACATTAACGCCGTCGTAGGTACGTGCCAAAATAGCTTCCCTGTTGCCGTCGGTTGAGGGGCGGCCTTTAAAGGTAAACAGCTTCCAATAGGAATTTTTAATGTTTGGATCGCGGTAAAGTTCATAACGTCCCGTGGCAATGATGTCTTCGCAGGCGGTTACGCACTCTGTAAGAAACTTCTCATAAGGCAAGTTCAACTCCGTGTGATACTTGCGGAAAGTGCCTTCAAAGAGACAGATGCGCGCTTTGAGGAAGTTTGCCATATCGCGGTTGATGCGTCCGTCGGCCTCGCCGCCGTCTTTGATATGCGCTACGGCAAAATTGATTATGCTCAAGACAGAATCCATTACCTCGGCGCGAGGCGTGCGCGGAGCATACAATTCGGGCGAGTCTACATTCAAATCGTGACTGAGCCAAGGCACATCGCCAAAGTAGAACACCTTGCGGTAATAGTCCCATGCCTTGAAGAAGAGCGCCTCGGCTTTCCATTTGTCCAGCTGTGCAGGGTTGGTCACCGATGCCTCCGCGTCACGGTAGTGCGAGAGGAAGTAGTTTATCGACCTGACGCCTGCCCAGTCCCAACCAGTGCCGGCGGC
>JAITPL010000123.1 GCA_031289445.1 Tannerella sp. | reverse complement strand
ATAGTCCATCTGTTAACAGACAGCCGTTCACTTTATTTTCCGGAAACGAGCCTCTTCTTTGCGCTCAAAACCAAGACTAATGACGGACACCGTTACATTGGCGACCTCTATCGGCGTGGGGTACGCAGCTTCGTTGTTGCGACAGAAATCGCCAAAACCTCCGAGACCTCCGAGGCCTTCGAGACCTCCGAAATTACCACATTTAATCAGATGAAGGAAACCTCCGCAACCTCCGAATTTAAGCAGCTGAAGGGCGCTAACTTTCTTGTAGTAAAGGATGTATTGAAGTCTTTGCAGCAGCTCGCCACATTTCATCGGCAGTGTTTCACCATACCCGTCGTAGGCATTACCGGCAGTAACGGCAAGACGGTAGTCAAGGAGTTGCTTTATCAACTGATACACACGGATTTCAACATCGTGCGTTCGCCCCGCAGTTATAACTCGCAGACAGGCGTTCCGCTCTCGGTCTGGGGGATGAACGAGCAGCATACGCTCGGCATTTTCGAGGCAGGCGTCTCCATGCCGAACGAGATGGACAAACTGCGACCCATCATATCCCCTACTATCGGCTTGATTACTAACATTGGCGAGGCTCATCAAAAAAACTTCAAATCGGTTGCAGAAAAATGTATCGAGAAACTGTTGCTTTTCGTTGACAGCGAAGTGATTATATACAATGCCGACGACGAAGTGATAGAGCGCTCTCTCGAAGCCTCATGCCTCTCTCACAAGGCTGTAGGCTGGAGTCGCAAAAACCCCGAAGCCGCGCTCTATGTCAGCTCAATAGCGAAAGGCCGGACGACCACAACGCTACAATGCACCATGATGGGTATAACTCACGAATACATCATACCTTTCGTCGATGACGCCTTTATCGAAGACATCATCCACTGCATTGCTATACTGTTCTACCTCAAACCCTCCGAGGTGATGAATAAAGATGAAGTTTTCAGCAATCTCGAACCGGTAGCCATGCGCCTCGAAACCAAAGAAGGCATCCGAGGTTGCCGCTTGATTAACGACACCTACAATTCCGACTTCAACTCCCTGTCCGTAGCCCTTGATTTTCAGCTTAGTCGCCGCGCCGACATGAGCCTGCGCAGCACGGTCATACTGTCGGACATTCTACAGTCGGGCGTTTGGCCGGAGTATCTCTATTCCCGCGTTGCCGAGCTGTTTCGCCGCAAGAACGTTGACCGCATAATCGGCATAGGCAAGGACATCGGCAGTTGCGCAAAAGTTTTCACCTGTGCGGAAAAATGTTTTTATACCTCGACCGATGCTTTCCTCAAAGCGTTCAGTCCGCAAATGTTTCATGACGAGATGATTCTGATTAAAGGCTCGCGTTCGTTTCATTTCGAGAGAATAACCGAACTGCTGGAAAAAAAAGTACATGAAACCATCCTCGAAGTCAATCTCGATGCAGTCATTCACAACTTCAACCATTTTCGCTCGCTGCTCAAGCCATCGACCCGCATGGTCTGCATGATAAAAGCCTTCGGATATGGCGTCGGGGCATTTGAAACGGCAAAGACATTGCAGGATCATCGCTGTGATTATCTGGCCGTAGCGGTGGCCGACGAGGGCGAAGACCTCCGCAAGGAAGGCATCTCTATCCCCATTATGGTGATGAATCCCGAACATAGCAGTTTCAATCTGCTTTTCGAGAATGCGCTTGAGCCTGAAGTGTATAATTTTCGCCTGCTCGACGCGCTTGTTGTCGAGGCCAAAAAGCGCGGTATAACATCCTTTCCTGTTCATATCAAGATAGATACAGGCATGCACCGCTTGGGATTCGAGCCGCGGGACGTACCTGAGATATGTCGCCGGCTGTCGCACCAGAACGGACTTCTTGCGCGTTCGGTGTTCTCGCATCTTGCAGGTAGCGATTCCTCGGATTTTGATGATTTCACACGCCGGCAGATAGATATTTTCAATGCCGCTGCCGCTTCCATGGAAGAAATTTTGGGCTATCCCGTCATCAAGCACATACTCAACTCCGCAGGAATAGAGCGCTTCATAGAGCATCAAAAAGACATGGTGCGTCTGGGCATATCCCTCTATGGCGTAAGCGCTTCGGGGCAGTCGGGCAAGTTGCAATGCGTCTGTTCGCTCAAGACGGTCATCCTTCAGATACGCGAGGTCAAGGCAGGCGATTCGATAGGTTACAGTCGTCGCACTTTTGTAAGTCGCGATTCGCGGATAGCCATCATTCCCATAGGTTATGCCGACGGACTTGACCGCCGCTTGAGCAATGGCGCGGGGGAGGTTTTGGTCAACGGTGTACGCTGTCCGATAGCAGGCAATATTTGCATGGACGCCTGCATGGTTGACGTTACGGATATCGAAGCCCGCGAAGGCGACGCCGTCATCATCTTCAACGAACGCCTGACTGTCAACGAGATAGCTGACCGCATCGGCTCTATCCCTTACGAGATACTGACCTCCATTTCCCCCCGCGTCAAACGTGTTTATTTTCGCGAATAAAAATAAAATGCTTACCTTTGCGCCCTTTTTAAATAATAATACAATGAATTTTGTTGAAGAACTTAAATGGAGGGGCATGATACAGGATATGATGCCCGGAGTAGAAGAACAGTTGCAAAAAGAGATGACTTCGGCTTATGTAGGCATCGACCCTACAGCCGACTCGCTGCATATAGGGCATTTGGTCGGAGTGATGATGCTCAGGCATTTTCAGCGTGCAAGACATCGCCCTATTGCTCTTATCGGCGGCGCTACCGGTATGATCGGCGACCCCTCGATGAAGTCGGCCGAGCGCAATCTGCTTGACGAAGAGACCTTGCGGCATAATCAAAACTGCATACGCCAGCAGCTTGCGCGTTTTCTCGATTTCGATTCCGATGCGCCCAATGCCGCCAAATTAGTCAATAACTATGACTGGATGAAGGATTACACCTTCCTCAATTTCATTCGCGATATAGGGAAACATATCACCGTCAACTATATGATGGCCAAGGAATCGGTCAAGAAGCGGCTTGGAGCCGAGGCGAGCGTTGGCATGTCGTTCACCGAATTTTCCTACCAGCTGCTGCAGGGCTATGATTTTCTCCATCTCTATCGGCATGAGGGTTGCAGGCTACAGATGGGCGGCTCCGACCAGTGGGGCAACATAACCACCGGCACGGAGTTGATACGCCGCACGCTTGGCCCGGAATCGGAGGCTTTCGCGCTCGTATGCCCGCTTATAACCAAGGCTGACGGCGGCAAGTTCGGCAAGACCGAGTCGGGCAACGTCTGGCTCGACCGCCGCTATACCTCGCCGTACAAGTTCTATCAGTTCTGGCTCAACGTCAGCGATACCGACGCGGCCAAGTATATCAAGATATTCACTTCGCTCGCTCAGGACGAGATTGCGGCATTGGAGCAGGCTCAAGCCGAAGCTCCGCATCTGCGTGCCTTGCAGAAACGCCTCGCCCGCGAAGTAACCCTTATGGTGCATTCCGAAGACGACTACGATGCGGCAGTCGAAGCATCCGGCATACTCTTTGGCGACGCCACTTCGGACGCCTTGCGACGGCTCGACGACGAGACCTTGCTCTCGGTTTTCGAGGGAGTGCCCCAGTACGGAGTGTCGCGCGAAGAACTTGTCGGCGGCGTCAAAGCGGCGGAGTTGTTCACCGCCAAGACGGCGATTTTCCCCTCCAGGGGCGAGATGCGCAAGATGGTGCAGAATGGCGGCGTCAGCGTCAATAAGGAGAAGTTCACCGACTACGAGGCTACAATCACTGCCGACAACCTTATCAACGACAAGTACCTGCTCGTCCAGAAAGGCAAAAAGAACTACTTCCTCATAACAGCAAACGATTAGTAATTATGCCGTAAGTTTTCGGATTGCATCACCTTTAAGGGGCTTGCAGAGATGACTGTAGGCGGGTTTTGATACATTTCCATATCGCTTAATCTATGATAATCAAATAGTTATGCTAATTTTTAATAAATGTTATATAAAAATCGAAATTACGAGCAAAAAGTTAAATAAACGTAAATTGCCGCAGAAAAAGTCCGAATTATTTGGATTATTCAAATAAAGCTCCTATCTTTGCGTTATTATTAACGATTTAAATTTTAATTATATGAATAGATTTAGAGAGATTTTTCTTAGAGAGAGAGAGGCGCGGATTCCCTGATGCATATTCAGGTAGTAGTCTGATCGCTGACCTTGGGAGGGTTGAGATATTGTTAACAACACTTCTCCGTCAGGAAGCATTGCCTATTGGATTAGGATCAAGGGGG
>JAITPL010000112.1 GCA_031289445.1 Tannerella sp. | reverse complement strand
TCACAGCTATCAAGCCCTTCTTCATAGAACATCTTGGCGTCGCCATAGTCAAGGCGTTCCATGGCCTCGTCTCCCTGCCGGTTATAATCGGTCTGTATCTGCGCTGTAGCTACGATAGCAAGCAGCGACAATATATGAATAAAGAGTACTTTTCTCATATTATAATTGATTTCACAACTACAAAGGTAAGAATAATTTCTGATACAAGTGCAAAATTTCATAAACTTTTTATTCTATCTCATCAATGCCTTCGCTGAGAAGGATTCCGTTAGTATTATATACGTCGTATTTATCGTCCTTGCGCATAAAGGCTTTTCCCATTGTCGAGCGGTCAACCCCATAATATTTGCATGGGATACGCTCCATGCCGTTAGCGTCGATAGCGCCTAAGAGTTTGGTCTCGCGGTTGCGCACGATAGTAATGCTTGTACCCAACGTTCCGAACTTCTCATACTTGGCTGAAAGTTCCAATGCTATCTTTTCTTCGCATAACTCCAAAAGGTTAAGCGCCTCGTTTTTTGGGTTGACGTTCTTGGCTTTAATGAAGTCGGCCTTGGCGTCTGCGTATTTCTTACCCTCCATGTGAGCCTTGCCGGAAGATATAAGTCGCTGATACTCTTTCTCCGTCTCGGCGGCTTGGTCAACCACAGGTTGCGCCTGACTGCCGGTTTCGGACGCCTGAGCGTTTGCCGGTTTGGTGGTTGTTGCAGCCCTTTGTTCCGGCTTGTTATTTGTTCCGGTTTGATTTTGCTGTCCCTGAGGCTTGGTTTGCTCTTGCGATTTGGTTTTTGTGTCGGGTTGCGTTTTTGTGTCGGGCTGCGCTTTTGTGTCGGGTTGCGTCTGCGTGTCGGGTTGCATCGGTGTTGTTGTTGTCGGCGTCGCAGTATCGGTTTTTGTCTGCGAAGTGGTGTCCGGTTTGATTATGACGGCCGTCGCGGTATCTTTTGGTTGATTGGCGAACATCAGCGTATCAATCATCTTGCCGCCTCCGAAAAGAAAGTCGTACACTGTAAATCCAAAGACGATTATCATTATGACAGCTACTGTTTGCAGTATATTTCTGTTCCTGTTCCTTGGACTCAAGTGATATCTGCTTCTCTTTTTTCTGTTTTTGTTTTTGGAGTTCAGCACGGTGTTGTCTTCGTCTTCACGCAGGCGCGAAGATGTGCTTCCGTTAACGCCTTCCGTGGCTTCGTCGTCGATATCTTCACCCGATTCCACAAGCGTGTTTTCGGAAATCTCATAAGGCGGGACGTCGAGCGAGGCAAGCATCTCGCGAACTGTCGAATAGCGGTCTTCGGGCCTTATTTCCATAGCCTTGAGGATAGCCTGTTCGGTGCGCTTGCTGAGGTTGGAATTGAAGTTGGAAGGGCCAAGCATCTGCTTGTTGGCGCGGAGTATTGATTCTATGGGAATAGTGCCGGTCAGCAGGTTGTACATCGTAGCTCCGAGCGAATAGATGTCGGGGCAGGGCGAGAAGTTCTGCATTCCCTCGTCATCGTACTGCTCGATTGAGGCGAAACCTTTAGATACGGTCAGTGTAGTCGTACTTGCCGACTTGTCGTCTATGTCATATCGCCTGCTCACGCCGAAATCTATTAAGCGGGCATTGTCTTCCCTGTCTATCAGTATGTTGCTTGGCTTGATGTCAAGATGAACGATGCTTTTGTTGTGGACGAAATCCAGGGCATTACCTATCTGGTGGGTATATTTAAGTACCTTATTTTCAGGCAGTACGCCTGTTTTGTCGAGCATATATTTCAGTGAGCAGCCACGAATGTACTCCATGACGATATAGGCAGTATTGTTTTCCTCGAATACTTCCAGAACGTTGACTATATAGGGATAATGGACATCCGAGAGGATTTTGGCTTCCTTGATCAGCTTCTCCTTAAACTTGTCGAAGAGTTTTTCGCCGGTTTGCGAATGGACTTTGACGGCTTGCGTATTGCTCTCTCTGTAGCAGTAATCTTTGAAAAAATACTCCTTTATGCAAACCGGCACCTTTGTTCTCATAGCGCCAAGTTCACCTTTAACAACGGTATTCCATACCCCAAGGTAAGTGATTCCGAAGCCACCCTGACCTATAGTGTTGGTCAGTTGATATTTTCTGTTCCGTAAGTAAAATCCATCAGGCAAGTTCATAGAAGTTTTGCATATATATAAAAATCAGTGCAAAGGTACGAAATTTATGCGAAAGAATACAAAAAAGAGAAGAGAAAATGTTTGTTATTCCCGTTTTTTTGTGTATCGCGGATGGGTACGATATAGAAGGAGAAGTTGTCTCTTGCCACATCAATACAGTGTTCTACGATAGTGTCCTTTATGACTTCCGCGTTTCTGCCGGTCGATGAAAAAATTTTCTCCAGCTCCCCGTCGGTGTAACATTCTACAACGCCGTCGGTGCAGATAAAGAACGTGTCGCCCGGACGGATGTCATTCAGCAGCTTGACGTCGGCATTTACCGACTGGTAAGTGCCTGTTATAGCGCGTGTTATGACGTTCTTCTGAGGATGTACGAAAGCGTCTTCTTCCTTGATGAGACCCAGCTTGACGTATGAGTTGACAAGGCTGTGGTCGTCGGTGCGATAAACGACCTTGCCGTCGCGAAGCTGATAGATACGGCTGTCGCCTATGTAGGCTGTGGTAACGCCGGATACGCCGATGTAGAGCAGCGTCATCGTCGTGGCCATCCCGAAAGCGTCGGAATGCTGCGAGATGTACTCGTCGAAGCGTGATTCGGTGTAGCGCACGGCCTTGTTGATGAACTCCTCGGTAGGGTCGCCGTCCTCAAGGAAGGTGTCGAAGTAGGTCTGAAACGATTCGCAGGCAAGCGAGCTTGCTACTTCGCCCTTTTGTGCGCCGCCTACTCCGTCGCAAACGATGAAAAGCCGTTGCCCGGCGGAGGCCAGCTCCGGCAGAGGGTAAAGGAAATCTTCGTTGTTTTTACGTTTGCCCTTGTCTGTCGCGGCAAACGGTCGTTCAAGTGTTATATTCATGGACAATATCAATTTTACTCGTAGAAACGGATTATCGTTCGTCCCAAGACAATCTCGTCATTATCTTTCAAGACCACGATGTCTCCGTCTTCAATACGTTTTCCATTATATAACGTATGATTCTTGCTGTTATTGTCCGACAGGCTATGAAAAAATCCGCTACCTTTGGCATTTTTCTTTACATCTATGCGTATGTGATTGCGGCTCATAGACTTGTCTCCTGTCTCGATACAAATGTCGGCGGTAGTAACTTTCGCCCTCCGTCCGACAATATGCGCTCCCTCGTTAAGCGTGAACTCCTGACGCGGAGTGTCGCCGTTAGGGGTAACAACCAGACGTCCCGTGCCGTTACCTTTCTGCTTGGACGGAACAACGAGCGTGTCTTCATCAGGCTCCTGTCCTATTTTGCCGTCGAGGTAAGACATGGGGATGTCTTTCTTACACTTTGGACACTTGAACGACGTGATACCCTGGGGTATCTTGGTCTCGTCAACTTTAAGTCCAATAAAACAATGCGGGCACTTTACTGAAATCATATTAGGATCGATACGTCAGCTTCACAAATGTCCGACACGTAGGTGTCGATGTTATCATCAATCACAAAATCGGCTTCATCAAGGATGATGAAGTCCGACAAGTCGCCCTGCCGGACGTCCATGTACGACAAGTCGTCGATATGGACAAAGTCCGTCTCCGTACCGGCGGCCTCGTCAATGTCAACAAAGACGGCGTCGCCCGTTGTAACCATGTCGTTATCCAAAGTAACGAATGTATATTCCTCTCTCATATCACTTTCTTTTTAAATTATAATACGATGTTTCAGACAGCAAAGGTATGACAATCGAAGCGTTCTTCGGCCTTTTCCTCTCTGATTTTAAGTTAACAACGGACAAAAGGGCGGTTTTATTGTACAAAACACCAACTTTTTAAGTACGAATCCATTTTGCCTTGCATGAAGGTATGGGGCACTGCTTCTTGTTGGCTAGCGATTCCCAGGGTATCTCGCCGAGAAAAGTGCCGCACTTGGGGCATACATAGTCGATTTTTAAGCGGTTGGCGAGGTTTTGCAGCTGCGCCGGTATCTTGGCCGCCTGACGCGCTCCGAAATAGACGCCTGTCGTAGGGGCGAGTATGGCGATGACGATGCTTGCGATGAAAAGAACTTGGTTGGCATGACCGGAAATGCTTAGTATGATGCCTGTTACGCCTATCAGCGCAATGGGTAGGGATTGAAATATCCTCGTCTTGAACTGGTTGGCCGACTGGACGTGTATCTTTTCCTTGATATACGTGTTATAGACTTCCTTCAATTCGGCAAACTCTTCGCTGTAGTCGTCGTCGCGCTTGACGATATCCCTGACCAAAACAGAGTAGTCGCTGCCTAAGGTCAGTTTGTCGGTCAGTTTGATTTTTTTCTTTACTATCTGAATATCATTGATATACGTGCCGTTAGTCGAGTTGAGGTCTTCGACGGTCAGCTTGCCGGCCTCGTCTTTAGACAACAAGGCATGGTAACGACTCACTTTAGGGTCGTCAATAACAAAATCGTTGTCTCCGGCTTTGCCGACTCGAATGTTCATCCTCGCTTTTTGGGTTTTACTTCTTTAATATTGTCCGTGTTCTCGCCGCCGGAGGCCACTTCTGCTTCCAGAGTATCCTTCAAAGCCCGCAAAGGCTCTTTGGGGACCGTCAGCTCGCGGGGCTTGCCCTCGCTGGCCAGCAATAGCAGACGCTGCTTGGGAAGATTGATTTGAAGGATATGCTTCTTGTTGACAATAAAACTCTTGCCTACACGCAATAGCGACGTGTTAGGCTCGGTCAACTGCTTCGCAAGCATCTCCTCCACTTTGCCGATGTTCACTGCGAAGGTAAACATGATACCCTGAGAGAGGAGCAGCTTGGTGTAGTTCCTGTCTGCTTCGAAGTAGAGTATGTTCTCAATGTTTATGCGCAACAACTCATCTCTTGTCTTAATCATCAAATACTTGTCCATTGCCAATGTTATCTTCTTATTACTTACTAATTTTCGTTTTTGAGACGACAAAGGTAGTGATTTTTTCGGAAACAGCCCGATTTTTTTTGAAAATTACAGAATTTTTTAGGGAAGCGGTTCCGATTTTTGCGGCTCTACTTGCGTGAAATCACTTTGTTTTTGGGGATTGTGGCGATGAAATCTTTCAGATAGAACGGCTCAAAATAAGCTGCGTCCTCGAAACGGCCGGCCTCGTATGCGCGTGCCGACAAAGGCGTCATAAGCCGGGCCAAAGGCAGTATGCCGTCGATAAAGGCAGCATTGGCCGATTGTATCACCGACTTGCATTTCCCGGCTCCGTCGCCGAAGAAACAAACCTTGCCGCGGTCGAGGTAAGGCTTGTAGGCGTCGCTTGTAACGACCTCGGCCTCTACGCCGCGCACCTGACGCAGTTCGGCGTCGTAAATAGCCGAATAAACCTCCATCCTGCGGGCGTCAATCATAGGACACAACAGGGCGTCGGACGAGCATGTAGCCGATGAGGCCAGAAGGTCGAGCGTAGGAATGCTCAGCAAGGGCACGTTCAGACCGAAGCATAAGCCTTTAGCCATAGAGACGCCTATGCGCAAACCGGTATATGAGCCGGGGCCGCTGCTGACCGCTACGGCGTCAAGCTGTAGCTCTCGCCGGCGGAGGTCCTTCAGGGCTTCATCCACAAAGACGCCGAGCAGTTGAGCATGTGAAGGTCCGTCGATGGACGTTTTTTCAAACACCGTCTCGCCGTCTTGCGCCGTCGCAACCGAACATACGGTCGCCGAAGTTTCTATATTAAGTATTACCATAATCGGGCGCAAAAGTAGTAATTATTTTGTTTCTTGCCATTGCGCTGTTTGTTTCTCTTCCGCTTCCAAGTCATTTAAAAGTTACCGTCAAGGATTGGTTTTCAAGTATTCATAGATGTATTTTTTTGCCGCTTCTAATTGATTATCAGTACTTGTGTCCTCATTATCGACGCGAATATCCGGACTAATTCCAATGCCATGATGTTGAGATCCGTCTCTGTTCATGAATTTCAGACCGGTCATGGTGAATGATGCAAACGGAAGAGTTATTTTTGTCGCATCACCGTTGCAACCTGCCGAATTACTTCCTATAATAGCGCCGATCCCATAATGCTTTATAATGTCCAACAGAGATTCGCAAAAACTAATGGAGGCCGAATTCATTAAGAAAACAAACTTCCCTGTTAATTTCATGTTGACAGGTGGCTCGTATTCGTTCTTTTTCGCAAATTCATCACTATCCGGAGATGTTGCGGGCGCTATATACCATTTTTCAGAGGGTCTCAATACGGCTTCCTTTATATGATCGGGATAGTAGGTGATTGGACGATTCAGGTTTCCAAGCGACACAGTAGTATCAAGCAGATTCGCTAAAACACTTATAGCATATTGTCCGGGATAGCCTCTTAAATCAAAAATAATTCCTTTGCTGCTACTTAATTTAGAGATATTACTTTTGAAAATATCATAACTACCTTTGGAATTACATAAATCTACATAGTAGAGGGCATCATCAAGCGATTTTATAAAGATCGAATCCTCGATGAAATAAGGGTTTAAGCTGTTAATTTGCACAGTGTCGGATATTTCAAACCCATCAAAATTCTTTACCGTCAGTAATATGGCCGAATCTCTTTTATAACTTTTAAACATATCGTTAGCCGACAATTTGACTAAACCTACTCCGAGTGTAGAATAGGATATGTATTTCAACTTTTCATTTATTAGGCTATCGGCGCTGTAATCGTTTATTTTTGTGATAAGATCGCCTTTATGAATCGTCTGCCTGTATTTGTCGTTTACAGCTTTCACATAGAGTTTTTGGCCGTAAATTTCAGCCTTTAACTCGGGATAGTATGCCCGCGAATAGTGTTGGATATTGAAATTAATATCAAAACCCACAGCAAGATGAGAGTCTTTGACCGGATTCATCAGCCTGCATATTAAGAAATAAAAGCTCGTTAAATCAGTACAATTTGCTACTTCTTCAAAATGATTTTTGCAGGTTTTATTCCAAACGCCATCCAAACCGTCTTCATTATAATAGGGATAAAAATGCTGTACGATATTGCATCTAATTATCTCATTGGCAACACGTTCTTTGTAAGAATTTGCAAAAACCAATCCTCCCTTGTGAAGAATCATCATTGTCAAAGTGGAAGTCGAATACAAGCGAACGTTGACTTTATTTACATTCGATATCAACTTGGATAGTTCTCTGCTTTTGAGAGGTAATGATGCTACTGCTATGGGGAATGATATTGTAAGGGTTGGATTTAGCACAAATGTATAAAGCGAGTCCGGTATCGGATAGTTCTCGTCATAGCCGGTCAAATTCTTGATTTCACTACTTATCTGCGCAGGCTCATTTCTATGTTCATTTATATAGAAAGAATTGCTCGGTATGAGTGAAGCGGTCGCAGGCTTCTTGCTTTGATTTATCAACAACTGTGGACAGATAGGAGAAAATAACTCCTGAAGTTTTTTTCTAAAATCATCATCCGATTTACAAGATTCAATTTCATTTAACGAATAAATCAGGAATTTATACCAGTCCAAATTTTTTATTTTGTCGTTTGGGTAAAAATACCGGATGTAACCATACATCTTGGACAAAGTCTGAACATTCGCTTTTTCTTGTTCGGATAGTTGTTTTCTCTCCCAATCATTGAAAGTTTTTCCGACACAAAAAAACGGACACATCAACAATATAATTGCAATAATTACAACTTTATTAGTTGGCAAGTATTTATAAGTAAAGATTTTTTTCATCTATTTTGAGTTTTTGATTATTAAATTAATTTGTTGCAGTATTACATCAAAATCTTGTTTGCAGTAGTGAATAAAACATGTATTCTTCCATCGCCTATTTAAAAGTTACCATCATCATCAAAGCATTATCGTCGTCAGTCATTTTTTGGATAATAGGCTTCAACTTATTGCCTTCTTCGGAAGGATGGTCGGCGATGTACTTGAGTATCTTTTCCCTGTTTTCTACAATATCTAGCGCCGAAACCAGGGCTATTGCTTTGCCGTAGCTTTGATAATGCGGATTGAACAGTATTCCGGAAACCATGTCGTCGGTAAACATATCACTTCTCTTTAATGAGGGGTCAAAATTTTTAGTGCGGTGAAATTGGCCTGTTGATTTATTATAGATTTTATAATAGCTTTCGTAATCG
>JAITPL010000095.1 GCA_031289445.1 Tannerella sp. | reverse complement strand
TCAATTGTCAATTATTATTCCTATCTTTGCGACGATTTTTAAAATGGAAACAGATAAATATGAGAAATCAGTTTACTGAATATGAGGCATTTGATTTGTCGGAAGTCAATAAAAGGATGCTTGAAAAATGGAATGTGGACGACGTATTTCGCCAAAGCGTACGTATCCGCGAAGGCAGACCGGCGTATATCTTCTACGAAGGGCCGCCCTCAGCTAACGGCATGCCCGGTATTCATCACGTGATTGCCCGCTCTATAAAAGACATCTTCTGCCGATATAAGACAATGAAAGGCTTTCGCGTCGAGCGCAAGGCCGGTTGGGATACGCACGGTTTGCCGGTCGAACTCGGAGTGGAGAAAAGTCTCGGTATAACGAAAGAAGACATAGGCCGCAAGATTTCAGTGGCGGAGTATAACAGCGAATGCCGCAGGGATGTGATGAAGTTCACCAAGGAGTGGGAAGACCTGACGCAACGCATGGGTTACTGGGTGGACATGGAACACCCCTACATCACTTACGACAACCGCTATATCGAGACGCTTTGGTATTTGCTGAAGGAACTCTACACGAAAGGTTTTCTTTATAAGGGATACACTATTCAGCCTTACTCGCCGGCGGCAGGGACAGGGCTTAGCACCCACGAACTCAATCAACCGGGCTGCTATCGGGACGTCAAGGATACGACCGTTACGGCGCTCTTCCCCTGCAAAAATCCTCTGCCCGAAATGACAGGCTGGGGAACGCCATACTTTACCGCATGGACTACAACACCTTGGACCTTGCCCTCCAATACAGCCCTTTGCGTAGGCGCTAATATCCGCTATGCCGCAGTGCGCACTTATAACCCTTACAGCGGCGTTCCTTTGACTGTCGTTCTTGCCAAAGACCTGATAGCAGCACATTTCAGCGCCAAAGCCGAAGGTCTGGCGCTGGAAGAATATAAGCAGGGAGATAAAATCATTCCGTATCAAATAGTAGCCGAGTATCAGGGCAAGGACTTGACAGGGCTTGAATATGAGCAACTTATACCCTGGTTTAATCCCGGTGAAGGCGCATTTCGCGTTATTTCGGGAGATTATGTAACGACCGAAGACGGCACCGGAATAGTACATATAGCGCCTACTTTCGGCGCTGACGATGCCCGTGTCGCCAAGACGTTTAATGTCCCGCCCATGCAACTCGTTGACAAGGCCGGCAACCTGCGACCGGCGGTCGATTTGAAAGGACGTTTCTATCGCTTGGAAGAATTGGACGACAACTATGTGCAAACCTCCGTCAATACAGCGCTTTATACTCCATATTCAGGCCGGTTTGTGAAGAACGACTACGACCCCGATTTTAAAGGTGGCGACGAGACCCTCGACATCGACCTCTGCGTCATGCTTAAACAGCAGGGTTTGGCATTCAAAATCGAGAAACACGTGCACAACTATCCGCACTGTTGGCGCACCGACAAACCTATACTCTACTATCCGCTCGACAGCTGGTTTATTCGCACCACAGCCTGCCGCGAGCGCATGATAGAACTTAATAACACAATCAACTGGAAGCCTCAATCGACCGGTACCGGACGCTTTGGCAAGTGGCTCGAAAACCTGCAGGACTGGAATCTCAGTCGTAGCCGTTACTGGGGCACGCCGCTACCGGTCTGGCGCACCGAAGACAATACCGAAGAGCGCTGCATCGGCTCGGTAGAAGAGTTGTTCAACGAGATAGAAAAATCCGTAGCAGCCGGATTGATGAAGACTAATCCCTACAAGGATAACGGCTTCACGCCCGGCGACTATTCGGACGAAAATTATAATCGCATCGACCTGCACCGGCCTTATGTGGATGAGATAATCCTCGTTTCGGACAAGGGTCAGGCGATGAAACGCGAGGCCGACCTGATAGATGTATGGTTTGATTCGGGAGCCATGCCTTACGCGCAAATTCATTATCCTTTCGAGAACAGGGAAGCCTTCGACAGTCGAAGTGTCTATCCGGCAGATTTTATAGCCGAAGGCGTTGACCAGACACGCGGTTGGTTTTTCACCCTGCACGCTTTGGGCAGCATGATTTTCGACAGCGTAGCCTTCAAGAACGTAGTATCCAACGGACTTGTGCTTGATAAAAACGGCAACAAGATGTCCAAGCGTCTCGGTAACGCCATCGACCCGTTCTCGACTATAGAAAAATACGGCTCCGACCCGCTGAGATGGTACATGATTACTAATGCCTCGCCATGGGATAATATAAAATTCGACATAGACGGCATCGACGAAGTGAGGCGCAAATTTTTCGGCACTCTGTACAACACATATTCGTTTTTCGCGCTCTATGCCAATGTTGACGGTTTCGCCTACAAAGAGCCGGACGTGCCGACAGACGAACGACCCGAAATAGACCGCTGGATACTATCGCTGCTCAACTCGCTGATAAAAGAGGTCGATGAATATTACGAGACCTACGAGCCTACGCGGGCAGGCAGACTGATTTCGGACTTCGTCAACAACCATCTCAGTAACTGGTATGTGCGACTTAATCGCCGTCGTTTCTGGGGCGGCGGTATGACGCAGGACAAACTATCTGCTTATCAGACGCTTTACGCCTGCCTCGAAACCGTTGCCAAACTGATGTCGCCTATCTCGCCATTCTTCGCCGACCAACTTTTCACGGACTTGATTGCGGTCAGCGGTCGCGACAGCGTTTCGTCGGTTCACTTGGCTGACTTTCCCGTTTGCGACGAAACGGTCATCAACAAGGCGCTTGAGAACAGTATGCAGATAGCGCAGGATTTATCGTCGATGACGCTGGCTTTGCGCCGCAAGGTCAATATCAAGGTGCGCCAGCCGCTGCAAACTATAATGATACCGGCCTTGAACGCAGAACAGAAGGCTGATATAGAAGCTATCAAGAATCTCGTCCTGAACGAGGTGAACGTCAAGACGCTGGAGTTTGTTGACAATGCTTCTGGCATTTTGATTAAGAAGATAAAGCCCGATTTCAAGAAGTTAGGCCCGCGTTACGGCAAGATAATGAAGCAGTTAGCCGTTGCTATACAGGCAATGTCGCAGGACGATATCTATGCTTTTGAGCAGGCGGGACAGTTCGTTTTCAATATTGAAGGTCAGGAAAGCCTTGTATTGAAGGACGATGTCGAGATAATATCCGAAGATATTCCGGGCTGGCTGGTTGCCAATGAGGGCAATCTGACTATTGCGCTCGACGTTACCGTAACCGACGACCTGCGCAAGGAAGGTCTGGCTCGCGAACTCGTCAACCGTATTCAAAACCTGCGTAAAAGCAGCGGTTTCGAGATAACCGACAAGATACGCATCGCCGTCGTTTCGTCGCCCGAAGCCGACGTGGCAATACGCGAATATTCCGACTATATTAGCCGTCAGGTCCTGGCCGAATCGCTTGATATTGTTGATTATCTATCAAATACGACGGAGTTGGATTTCGATGACTTCAAGCTTGACATTAAAGTAGAAAAAATATAATAATAACCCAAAAACATTAATTTTATGGCAGACAAGACAAGATATTCGGATGAGGAATTGGAAGAGTTTCGCACAATTATTCTTGACAAACTTGAGAAAGCGAAACGTGACTACGAGCATCTTCGCGACGGAATAACAAACTTGGAGGGTAACGATGTGTCCGACACATCTCCTACATTTAAAGTGCTTGAAGAAGGCGCTAATACACTCTCGAAAGAAGAGGCCGGACGACTGGCGCAACGCCAGATGAAGTTCATACAGGGCCTCCAAGCCGCCCTTGTGCGCATCGAGAACAAAACTTACGGCATCTGTCGCGAGACCGGCAAGCTGATTCCCAAGGAACGCCTGCGGGCTGTCCCTCACGCTACATTAAGCATAGAAGCAAAAGAAGGTGGGGCAAAGTAAATTATATGGCAGACGCCTCATGTACGCGGCTATGGCCGTCGTCGTGCTGTTGCTCGTTGATCAGGCTTCGAAAGTCTGGATCAAGACTAGTATGCAACTGTACTCAAGCATCGAGATAACATCCTGGTTCAAGATTTACTATACCGAAAATCCGGGTATGGCCTTTGGTATTCAACTGATTGATACAAACATACTTACTATCTTCCGTATAGCGATTGTCGGTGCATTCGGCTACTTTATCGTCAAACTGGCAAAGCGAGGATTCAAGCAGGGTTTCATTATTTGCCTCTCGATGATACTCGCCGGCGCTCTCGGCAATATCATTGACTGCATGTTCTACGGCGTGATTTTCGACAGCAGCTACGGCCAGATAGCCACACTGCTGCCCGAAGGTGGCGGCTATTCTACATTCCTGCACGGCAAGGTGGTCGATATGCTCTACTTCCCGCTAATAGAGACTACTTGGGCGGAATGGATACCTGTCTGGGGCGGACAGGATTTTGTGTTTTTCCGTCCCATATTCAATATTGCCGATTCTTCTATCTGTGTAAGCGTTTTCATACTGCTTATCTTCTACCGGCGCGAACTGTCGGAGAGTTTTGCCAAGCCGAAAGAGGAAAATGAAGACTAAGACGCTAATATACTGTTTGTTGGCTGCTCTCTTCATCATTGCGTCATGTAGCCGCGTTCCCAAGCACATCATCTCGGAAAAAAAGATGCGTGCGCTGCTCTACGACATGCAACTCGCCGAGGCTTTTGTTGAGACTAACTATGAGTCCTACCCGACGGCCAACGACCGTAACAGGCTATATAACTCGGTCTTCGCAAAACACGGCATAACGCAGGAGCAATACGATTCGACGCTTGTATGGTACGGACAAAACATGGACCTCTACATGCGGATTTACCGCTTAGCGCTACGCGACATCAACGCCGGCATCGACGCGCTTGGCGACATCAAACCTAACCCGCTCTCGGGCGAAGTATCGGCAAAAGACTCAATAGACGTCTGGATTTACGACCGTACATTTGCTTTCCGCCCCGAACGTGCTTTCAATACCCTGCGCTTCGCGATAGAGCCGCAAATGCCTTATTCCTCAGGCAGTTCATACGTGCTTGGAGTGAATATATGGGGTTTGTCGGACGAAATGACGCAGAAACCCCGCATCCATCTCGGCGCAGTGCAGTCGAATACATTCATATCGGTCGATACCACCATTGCTACTAACGGCTACCACGAGATAGCGCTCAGGACAGTCGC
>JAITPL010000072.1 GCA_031289445.1 Tannerella sp. | reverse complement strand
CCGAGTTCGATGCCTCCATAGTAACGCACTACGACAATCAGAATATCAGTCAGCTCCTTTGAGTTGATTTGACCCAGTATGGGTTTGCCTGCGGTTGATGAAGGCTCGCCGTCGTCGTTGACGCGAAACGTACTGCGGTCAGCTCCAAGCATGTAAGCCCAGCAGACGTGCCGCGCATCATAATACTTCTTGCGGTACTCGCGCACGTATTGCATCGCTTCGTCGGCGGCGCTAACCGGCATCGCAAAGGCCAGAAAACGACTGCGTTTCTCCGAATAAGAGCCTTCCGACAGTTCCCCGACAGTCCTGTAAACGTCCGTCTCCATCGAATCAGTCGGGGATATGAGTCTCCTGCTCGTCGAGGAAGGCGCGGAAATCTTTCATTATCTCTTCGATCTCTTCGATGAAATAAGGGTCTGTCACCTTTCCCTTTACCGCCTCGTAATACTTCTCAATCGCCGGCAAAGCGCATATATCCTTGCCTCGCAGCAGGAAATAAGGCTCTTCGTTAGCCACGCATTGCTTAATCATCTGTATGGGATTCTTCATCTTGAATATGTTTGTTTTCAGTTCAGTGTCGGGTTTTTAGGGTAATTTATCCATGTCATGTATTCGCCGCCGATGCTCTCGATCGACAGCTTCCAAAAGTCTTCGCCTTCGGCCGTCAGTATCTTTTCGTCGTCCGCCTTGCCCACTAACCACGAATCACGCCGTATCTCATCGGCAAGCTGGTCTTTAGTCCAGCCCGAATATCCGAGAAAAAACTTTATCTTGCCTTTTACCGGCTTCCCCCTCAAAAGGTAATAGTTGAGGGATTCAAAATCACCGTCAAAATAAATATTGTCGGAGATTTGCAGACTGTCCGGCAGAATATCGCCCAAAGTGTGAATGAAAAACAGTCGGTTGGTAGCCACCGGCCCTCCAAGAAACAGGGGAAGAGGCTCTATATCGCTCAATTCGTCGAAGAAAGCATTTAACAGCAAGTTCGTTTTCTTGTTCAACACAAACCCCGTCGAACTTTGCCCGGTATGGTCGGTCAACAATATGACAGACCGCTGAAAATATGCGTCCTGCAGGAAAGGCTCCGATATAAGTATCCGCCCTTTTGCCGGTAACACGCCGTTATGCCGTATTGCGAATTGCGTAACAGCGTTTGGCGGTAGAGAATTGTGCTCCGAGAATGTATCACCCATAGTAATTGATTTTTAATTATCCTGTACAGATGTGGCCTGCATCGCGGGGATTGTTTCTGTTAAAGACCGCGAGCCGCTCTTCAAGCAACTCGTATTGATTGGGTTTGATAAACGAAGTGCAGGCGCGAACGCCTTCCTGCTTGCTGCCGGTCGTAATAAGCGAGATAGTGCTGACGCCGTAATACATCAATTCTTCCATCAACTCGCCACCCGTCATGCCCGGATAAGCTATCGTGAAGTAGAAACCGTCTGCTATCGGCTTGTCAAGATCCCGGTCATACACGATTACGAATCCGTAACGAGTGAAAATTTCTTTGAGCCGGGCAGCTCTCGCGCCGTACTCCCTTATTTCGGCAACAAAGTCGAAACTGCCGTCCGCAGCGGCTTTGAACATGGCCGCAAGCGCATACTGAGCCGCATGGCTTGTACCCGACGATAGAGCGTATAGCACCCGATGAATATAGACCGAGCCGAATGTGCCTCCTCCATAGCGATGCTCGAATCCGGGATATTCGCGCTCGTACAGTTTGTCGGAGATGGCCGTAACGCCTATCCTCTGACCGGCATAACTGAAGGCTTTTGAGCCGGAAATCTGCAGTATGTAATGATCCGTATAATGCGAAACGCTTGGCTGATAAGGCGGCTCGAAGGGTTTGCCCATATCGCTGCGAAAGTCCATCGCAAAGTAAGCAAGGTCTTCAATCACTATCGTGTCATACTTTGTAGCCGTCTCGCCAATGATGCGCAACTCGCTGTCGGTAAGGCAAAACCATGCGGGATTATTCGGATTTGAATAGACCAGCGCGGCAATGTTTCCCTGCGACAGGTATTCATCAAGTTTCTTTCTCAGCTTCTCGCCGCGATAGTCGTAAACGTCGAAGGAAGCATACTTGTAGCCCATTACTACTATCTGCTGCTTCTGAACCGGGAAGCCGGGATCGACAAACAGGATAGTGTCCTTTATCGGGTTGCACTGTCCGCAAGTGAGAAACGAAGCGTATGTACCCTGCATCGAGCCTGTTACAGGCACGCAATGTTCCGGTTTGACGTCCGTGTCGATAAAAGCCTTGATAAAGCGTGAAGCCTCGTCTTTCAGTTCCTGCATACCGTTAATGTTGGGATAGATTGACGCGATGCCGTTTTGAAGGGCGCGTATTTCTGCCTCTACGCCGACTTTAGCCGGTTGCAGCCCGGGTACGCCCATCTCCATGTGGATAAACTCCGTTCCGGTCTCCTTTTCCAGCTGAGCGGAGATGGCTACCACCTCGCGAATTGTAGCCCTTCCGAAATCTTTGATGCCATAACTTTCTATGACCCTCTTAGTTGCCTGATAATCAACAGGTGTCTCTTTCATTTTATCTATTTTTTAGTTGTTGAAAGCGCAAAGATAGAAAAAAATATTTCAAAAAATTTGGTAGATAAAAAAATAAGCCGTATCTTTGCAGCGCTTTAGAGGAAGAAAACTATCGAAAGCAACCGGTGTGGTAGTTCAGCCTGGTTAGAATACATGCCTGTCACGCATGGGGTCGCGGGTTCGAGTCCCGTCCGCACCGCA
>JAITPL010000048.1 GCA_031289445.1 Tannerella sp. | reverse complement strand
ACATTTAAATAATAACAATATCATAAATTAACAAAATTAACTTAATATGTTTGGAATAAGCGATCCGGGAATTTGTATAGCATATCTGCTGATGTTTTTGTGCCTCGCGTTTGCGATCTGGTACGGTGTCTCACATTGGAACAGGGAGGAGGAACAGTAACATGGAAACATTGGACATAGGTATTATAGTTATCTTGTATATGTTCGTGCTTGCGTGGCTGGGTTACCTCGGCTACAAACGGACAAAAAACGCCTCCGACTATCTGCTCGGAGGGCGGCAGACCAATGCGGTCATCATGGCGCTGTCTTATGGCGCGACCTTTATCTCGGCTTCGGCCATAGTGGGCTTCGGAGGCGTCGCCGCAACATTCGGAATGGGCATACAGTGGCTCTGCGTACTGAACATGCTGATGGGCGTTGTGGTGGCTTTCATCTTCTTCGGTCGCCGCACCCGACGCATAGGCGAAAAGTATGGCGCAAACACCTTTCCCGGACTCTTGGGTCTGCACTTCGGCTCACGCACGGTACAGGTATTTGTAGCGGTGGTGATTTTCATAGGTATGCCCCTCTACACCGCAGTGGTGATGAAGGGAGGCGCAGTGTTTATCGAGCAGATGTTTCATATCGACTACAATGTAGCGCTGCTGGTTTTCACTCTTATAGTCGCCGCTTACGTCATCACTGGAGGCATCAAAGGCGTGATGTACACCGATGCTTTTCAGGCAGTTATAATGTTTGCCTGCATGTTTTTCCTGCTGATTTGGTTTTATAAGACGATGGATATGGGTTTCAGTGAAGCTAACCGCGCACTGACGGATATAGCCCATCTTGTGCCTGAACGCTTCCGGGCCATCGGTCATCAGGGCTGGACAAGCATGCCTGTTACCGGCTCGCCGCAATGGTACACTCTCGTTACCTCGCTGATTCTCGGCGTGGGTATAGGATGTCTTGCTCAACCGCAGTTGGCTGTGCGTTTTATGATGGTCAAAAGCTCTAAACAACTCAATCGCGGTATTCTTATCGGAAGCCTCTTTATTGCAATCACCGTAGGCACAATCTACCATATAGGCGCTCTTTCAAACCTCTACTTCCTGCGTACCAACGGCCTTGTAGCCTCCGAAGTAGTGCCCGACCTGGACAAGATTATACCTCTCTTTATCAACAGCGCCATGCCGCACTGGTTTGGAGTGTTCTTCATGCTGTGCATCATCTCGGCGAGCATGTCCACACTGAGCGCCCTCTTCCACACTATGGGTTCTGCATTCGGTACGGATATCTTTCCGCTTCTTGGCCGCCGCCGTAATCCGCACTCCTCGCTTGGTGCACGTCTGGGCGTACTTATCTCAATAATAATCAGTTACATTATCTGTTATACCCTCAGCGCCGGCATTATCGCTAAAGGCACTGCGCTGTTTATGGGTATTTGCGCCGCCACATTCCTGCCGACTTATTTCTGCTCGCTCTACTGGAAGCGGGCGACCCGCGCAGGAGCCATAGCCAGCCTGTCAACCGGTCTCTTTGTAAGCCTTTTCATGATGCTCTTTATGCACAAGGCCGAAGCCGTTCCGGTAGGCATCTGCCGCGCACTCACCGGTAAGGACGTACTTTTTGAACTCTATCCATGGAACTCCATTGACCCCATAGTATTCGCGCTTCCTCTCTCAATCGCTGTAATCATCATAGTAAGCCTGCAAAAAAAAGAATGAAAATCAGGAAGAAATTATTTTTATGGATATGTGCAGGGATACTGCTTGTGGCGGCTTGTGGAGTAGGGGCTTGCTATTTTCTTATCTACCCTCATTTCCGCCCGACCGAAACGCGATATATCCATATCTATGAAGACCGTAAGGATTTCGACGCTCTCTGCCGCGAACTTGTAGATTCGGCAGACTGCCGCGCAATCGAAGTGTTCAAGCTGCTTGCCAAACTGCGTCAATATCCTGAAAATATCAAGTCGGGGCGTTATGCAGTCGAGCCTAAAATGAGTAGCATTGAGTTACTTAACCGGCTGCGACGGGGTCAACAGTCGCCTGTTCGACTGACTTTCAATAACATACGCCTCACTACCGACCTCGCCACGCGCCTGTCGGAACAGTTGATGATGGGAGTTGGCGAATTGCAGAGGCCGCTTGACGACGAAAAGTATTGTCAATCATTGGGTTTCAACACCCAGACTATAAGCTCGATGTTTATTCCCAACACCTACGAAGTCTATTGGAATATACCTGTGGACAAGTTGATGGAGCGCATGAAACGCGAGTTTGACGCTTTCTGGAACGAGAGCCGCCGCCGGAAGGCTGAAAATATGCGACTTACACCTGTCGAAGTGGCAACCCTCGCCTCTATCGTCGAAGAAGAAACGGCTGCCGAAGACGAGTATGCCAGAGTGGCAGGTCTCTACGTCAACCGCCTCTATAAAGGTATGCTTCTGCAAGCCGACCCCACTGTCAAATTTGCAGTAGGCGACTTTTCCCTGCGACGCATACTGAACGTTCACCTTGCAGTCGAATCGCCCTACAACACTTATCTGCACGAAGGTCTGCCGCCAGGCCCTATCCGCATCCCTTCTCCTAAAAGCATTGACGCCGTGCTTAATTACGAGCATCATAACTATCTGTATATGTGTGCAAAAGAAAATTTCTCCGGCCGGCACAATTTCGCCGTTACCCTCGCCGAGCATACACGTAACGCCAATCTCTATCACAAAGCGCTAAACAGACGAAGGTAATTCAAAATTATTTTGTACTTTTGCGGGGTTTTTTAATATAATTTTTGATGAGCAAAAAACTTTTTTTAGGCGATGAAGCAATCGCACAAGCGGCTATTGACGCGGGATTGTCAGGTGTTTATTCATACCCCGGCACTCCTTCGACAGAGATAACCGAATATATTCAGCAAAAAACGGCCGGCAGCTCGATTCACAGCCGGTGGTGTACTAACGAGAAAACGGCTATGGAAGCGGCGCTTGGTATGAGTTATGCCGGACGGCGCACTCTCTGCTGTATGAAGCATGTTGGCCTCAACGTAGCGGCAGACTGCTTTATGAACGCCGCCATGACAGGTATCAACGGCGGTATGATTATCATCACTGCCGACGACCCCTCGATGCACTCGTCGCAAAACGAGCAGGATAACCGTATCTATGGCGATTTTGCCATGATTCCCATGCTTGAGCCTGCCAACCAGCAAGAGGCCTACGATATGGTTTACGATGGATTCGAGTTATCGGAAAAGACCGGCTACCCGGTGCTGCTGCGTATCACTACCCGCATGGCACACTCGCGTGCCGGAGTGGAAACGCGCGAAACGCTACCGCAGAATGCTACCAAAACGCCCGACGACGGTCGCAAACGGTTTATCCTGCTGCCCGCTAACGCGCGTCAACGCTTCAAATCGCTGATAGCGGCTCAGGAGCAGTTGACCCGACTGTCCGAAACATCCGCATACAACCAATATTTCGACGCCCCCGACAAACAGTTCGGTATCATAACCACAGGCATCGCCTTCAACTATCTTTCGGAAAATTATCCCGATGGATTCGAGCATCCCGTGCTAAAAATCTGTCAGTATCCGCTACCCCTCAAGTTGCTGGATAAGATAGCCTCCGAGTGCGCCGGCTTGCTTGTCCTCGAAGAAGGCTATCCTTTCGTCGAAGCCAAACTTCGCGGCGTTCTCGACAAAGGGCTGACAATACACGGGCGACTTGACGGCACTCTGCAGCGCGACGGCGAACTGACGCCCGACAATGTAGGCAGAGCGCTCGGTCGCAAGATTGAAAACTTCTACTCCGTACCTTCATTGGTTGCTCAGCGTCCGCCCGCTCTCTGTCAGGGATGCGGACATCGCGACCTGTACGAAGCGCTCAACGAAGTAGTCGATGAATACGGCGGCTCGGCCAAGGTTTTTTCCGATATAGGATGTTATACACTCGGCGCTCTGCCGCCTTTCCGCAGCATAGACAGCTGTATAGACATGGGCGCTTCGATAACTATGGCTAAAGGCGCTTCGGATGCAGGATTGCACCCGGCCATCTCCGTTATAGGCGATTCCACCTTTACCCACTCCGGCATGACCGGACTGCTCGACTGCGTCAACGAGAACGCTAACGTTACCGTCATCATCTCCGACAACGAAACCACCGCAATGACAGGTGGTCAGGATTCGGCAGGCACCGGTCGCCTCGAGTCGATATGTGCAGGTATTGGCGTCGCTCCCGAACATCTCCGCGTAGTAGTGCCTCTCAAAAAGAATCACGAAGAAATGAAAACGATCATCCGCGAAGAGATTGAGTATAAGGGCGTTTCGGTGATTATCCCGCGTCGCGAATGTATCCAAACCCTCACACGCAAAAAAAGAACAAACAAGTAATGTTTTTTTAACTTCTAACTTCTAACTTCTACATTCTAACTTTATATATGAAAACAGATATTATATTATCAGGCGTCGGCGGACAGGGCATACTGTCAATAGCCGCAGTAATAGGCGAAGCAGCCATCAAGGAAGGACTGTACATGAAGCAGTCGGAAGTACACGGCATGAGCCAGCGAGGCGGCGATGTGCAGTCAAACCTTCGACTGTCCGACCGTCCTGTTGCATCCGACCTTATCCCCCTCGGTCAGGCTGACCTTATCATCTCGCTCGAGCCGATGGAAAGCCTCCGCTATCTGCCTTACCTGCGTCGGGACGGCTGGATAGTAACCAACTCACAGCCGTTTGTTAACATACCCGACTATCCCGATGTAGCCGTGATTATTGCCGAAATAGAGAAACTGCCCAACCGCGTAGTTATCGACGTCGAAGCTATAGCCAAAGACCTCGGCTCGGTGCGAGTAGCCAACATAGTCATGCTCGGAGCCGCCGCACCTTTTGTAGGCATCTCCTTCGACAAGATTGCCGAAGGCGTAAGGTCAATTTTCTCGCGTAAGAGCGAAGATATTATATCGCTGAATATCAAAGCATTAAATGCAGGGTACGAGATAGCTAACAAAAAATAATGCCTTGACATGCAAAATTTTTGCCCGATTATTTTGCTTATTCGTTTGAAATATATACCTTTGCAGCCATTATCAATATAAAAAAGCAATACAATTATGACTAGTGATTTCTCTACGCCTACAGACAGCGTTTCTAACGGCGGATTAGTGATGCCTAAAAACTATTTGACCGAAGCGATAATAGTTACGGTGGTAACATTCCTTTGTTGCTGCAACCCCATTTCTTTAGTACTCGGTATTATAGCCATCGTTAAGGCTAATGCCGTTACAACCGACTTTGCCCGAGGCGATATGAACAGCGCTATTAACAATGCGAGTACGGCAAAGACGCTGGTTATATGGGCTGCTGTGCTTGCGGTTGTTATATACATCATTTTGATCATCGTCTCTGTGGCCTTAGGCGCTTTTGGAGCTTACATGGATGCTATTCAGCAAGCGATTGAAAGCAACGCATGAATGCAATAATTCCAAGATGCGTTCTCGTCCTGTAATCAAACTGCTGATAGGCCTTGTCTTGATTATAACCATCTCTGCGGGGGTGTATCTGTACTCCGGATACAACCCTGAGGATAGCGGTTTGTTTCCAAAATGTCCGGTTTATATGCTGACCGGTTACAAATGTCCCGGCTGCGGATCGCAGCGTGCTTTCCATCACCTGTTCAACGGCAATTTCCGTGCCGCCTTTGTTTACAATCCTGTAATGCTTGTCCTGATACCCTATATACTGCTCGGCATCTTCATCGAATATGTCGCTTCACAGCAATGGCGTACCGTTTCACATATCCGACGTATCTTTTTCGGCAAGGAAGCCGTTCTCATCCTTGCCGCCGTAATAGCGCTCTACACCATCCTCCGAAACACTACTTAAACCTTCATGTACGTCGCATACGTGCTATCCGTATAGAAAATCAAGATACGGTCAATCTTTGGGGGTAGTTGCTCCCTGATTTCAAGGTCAATGTCATTCGCCGCAGATTTTGCGGTCATAGCCTTTGAATGTGTGTCTGCATCGACGGTTTCAACGGCTTTTTCGACAGCTTTTTCAGCGGTTTTTTCGACTGTTTTTTCAGCGGTTTTTTCAACGGCAGGCAGAGCAAGCGGTTGAGTAGGCGCCCCATTGACGGTCAAGCCAAGGGGAGCAAAAGCTTCCGGTTGGTCAGGAGGAAATAAGCTCTGAGGCTTAGAGTTTTTGCTGTCGGCCTCCCGTTTCATCGCGCCTGTACCAAATAGCAGCCAGTCCGGATTGATGTAGCTAAAGCTCGTCAAGACCTTGCTTATTACGTCCAGGCTCGGATTGTTGCGTCCAGCCATTATATGCGACACAGCCGCCCGCTGGATGCCTACAGCGTCGGCAAACTGAGATGCGTTTAAACCCGCATCACTCATTATTTTAGAAAGACGTACCTTCATATATATTTGTAATTTAGTTTACGAAAATTCTTTGTTTTGAGGTTACAAAGATAAACATAATAATTTGCATTCGCAAATTATCTTTGTAAACAAGTCCGGTTTACAAAGTACAACTACGGCAAATGCTTGAGTTGACATTTGGATACAATACTTGTCATTATAATGGCGTTCTTGTCATTATAATGGTATTTTGAAATTCAAGTAACACTTCATTTATTTTAGATAATTAATTGATTATAAGGATTATAGATTATTAAATTATTCTATTATTCGCATGTTTTGCGGGAATTATTCGGATAGATACGCTCTATTTGGAGCAGGAGGTTAAAGTATTACTTTATAAATATGATATAAATCATTGATATTAAACAATATAACCATCGAAAATTATCAATTGATAATTGATAATTGACAATTGATAATGACATTGTTGCAACGATGATATGGATAGATTGCTTCGTGCCTACCAATGACGCAATCATAGTTCTATTGGTCGGGTGTAGGGGCGTATTGCATACGCCCATGATAATGCTAGTACAATAAGTAGATATTGTACTTAGTACAATAAGGCTACCCAAATTAGAAGTTAGGAATGCGGAACTGTTTCGGCAGACATTCCAAGTCTTCAAGACTTGGAATGTCTTCTAATGACGTTGAATATGATTGCGTCGGGGGCGACCCTTGCGGTCGCCTTTAATAATGCTTGGGCGTATGCAATACGCCCCTACACCCGATTCATATCAATAGGATTAAATGACTATCCGTAAAAATGTCCTAAAGACTTGAAAAGTCATATTTTCATAACCGCAGGTAAGGATGATACGATGGCATGCGTGTCGCATTGACGAAATCGGGAGATATTGTACTTAGTACAATAAGGCTTTTGGGTATTATCCACACCTTTATTCCCCATCGGGGATGCATATCAATAGAACACGGAATTACCAATACCCTTTCCCCATCGGGGATTC